>JAHEFC010000005.1 GCA_024640385.1 Sphingobacteriales bacterium | reverse complement strand
ATGATAAAGGTGACCAGAAGAAATTTCTGATCGTGGGAAGTGAGACGCCCCAGAGCGTACCCAGTTGGCTATGGATCACTTTGATCCTGTTTGCCGGCTGGGCCATTTTTTATCTGATCACCAATTTTACGATCTGATGACGGTATAGTTAATTAAAACAGATAAATTATGAATATGGAAAATCAATCAAAGCCGATCAAGCGGCACATTAGCCTGCAGCCATTGAGCCGTGATCATCATCATACACTGTTGCTGGTATGGAAGATCAGGAAAGCGCTCAAAGAACATGTTGAATTGGATCGCGTGGATCAATACGTGACCTGGTTTTACCAGCAATATGCGCTGCCTCATTTTGACATGGAGGAGAAATTCATTTACCCGGTACTTGGCGATCAGCATGAGCTGATTGTGCAGGCCCTGGATGAACATAAGAAACTGAAAGCCTATTTCGAAGCCAAAGGGAAAGATGAAATAGCCTATACAGCCCTGGCCGATCTGCTGGAAAAACATATCCGTTTTGAAGAAAGGACCTTGTTCAATGTGGTGCAGGAACTGGCTACAGAACAGCAGTTGCAGGCCATTTTGGAGAAGCAGGGAGAGGAGGTGTTCAAAGACAATGAGGCGGACGCTTTCTGGAAATGAAAGACCCTTTTTAGTGTGTTGGCCGGTTAGTATGTTAGCCGGTTAGTGTAATAGATAAACAAGGAAGAGTCATCTAGATGCGGGTTTAGATGACTCTTGTTATTGCGACAACTGTCCACAGCTTGTTGCAGTCCGAGTCTGATGTCAGGTATTGAGAAGGTCCCGAAGTTTGATATTTGAAAATGTCAGCTCATAGAGCCAAATCCTTCCTGATCCTGGTTCTTTCAAAAATTGATCTTCAACTTTATCAATTGAGATGAACTCCTTGAAAAATGGAGGAAAACAAAAAATACCATCACCATCCAGCTCGATCAACTGCTTCCAAATCACGGGCATTGTTGACTTTGATAATTTGATCATTACACGCGAATAGTTAGGAAGAATTACAACGCAGTTATCTTCAGGTGACATTGATAAAAAACGTACCAATACTGCTTGTATCGGGTGAGGGTTCTCGATAGGTGTCTGCAGAATCAACTCTCTATTCCACCTATCGGTTGGGAATGGCTCTAAAATAGAAGTATTATACTGAAGACTAAATGAGTTTGCAGGAATAGTCTGGTTGAGAATTTCTAAAACAGAGCTCATTTCTTTTTGTACCATCTGCTCTTGCCGTAGCCGGCTCAATTTGATTCTATCTTCATCTCGCATCTTGTAGGGAGTATGTGGTGCATAAAAATAATGAACAAATTAGAGCTAAGGATCCCTTTAGTTTACATACATATCTAATGCACTGGCCGGCTAACTTACTAACCGGCCAGCACACTGATTTTACTTCATGATCAGCTCAAACTGCTCTTGTTGTCCTTTATGCTTTTTTGTCAAACTTTTTGAATCACGGGTCAGGTTGAGCATTTCATTATAGATGCTGTTGACTGCATTAGCTACCTGTGGTTCGGTATAGCTTGCGTCAACCAGGCTGGCTCCTTTTTTCTGGCCCCAGGGATAGTTCCCGATAAAATCATTGAACTCGCCGAAAGCGATTTTGGTGCGGTTTTTAAGGCTGGTCCATAATATGGTGCGGGTGGCAGCTTCTTTTTTCTGGATCAGGTAGAACATCATGGCGCTGAATTTGTCCAGTTCGGCGAGGCCTTTTTTCTCCCTTGTTTCGCCCATCACTTCCATGGGCAGCGCATCGTATTGAGTTTTGTACCAGGTCCGGAGTTGGCTGTAGAGGCCTTCATAATATTCATTGGCCAGGTTGGTTCCCTCGGCATAGGGTTTAGCAGCTTCCTGCATATTGCCCTGTGTTTTTGATAGCAGCATATTAAGATCCACCGCGGCTTTGGCATCGTCCCTTTCTTTCATGCTGGCTTCATAGGCCACATCATTCCTGGGGGCAATCTGTGGAGACATGAACTTTTTCATTTCAGCCTGCTTTTCTTTCTCACTCATTTTGCTGAATTTTTCCCGGTATGCGGGATCGCTCATCATTTTCTGCATCATGGCCTGCATACCGGGGTCAGAGGTGCCAGTATAGGCTCCGGGATTTTTTATCATATCGGCTTTCAATTTTTCTCCCGCGGCTTTTCTTTCGGCTTCGCTCATATTCATCAGGGCGTCGGCCCCGCCCATCTTTTGTACGGCGGCATTGCGGTTGGCCATATTCCTGGCATCAGCCATGATCTCTGCTTTGGAGTCTCTCTGGTCACCGAGATGCTGCTGCAACATATCACTCAATTGCTTCTGTTGCATTTCCACTTTCGACTCATAGCTTTTGTATTTAGCGTCGAAATTGACCTGGCTGGCTTCAGGTAATGAAGGAATGGGAGAAGGAATCTCTTCCCAGATCGGGTAGAGGTTCATATCGCCCTGCTTGTGTTTATAGGTTGGCGTATAATCGCGGAGTAATTGGTCTTCCTCTTTTTTATTGGCAGCTAACCAATTCTGAAGTTCCTGGTATTTCTTACCCATGGAGGTCTCCAGTTTCTTCTCTACTTCTTTTACGGCAATTTTCGGGTCTTTGATCTCTTTGAATTTTCTGAACATTGCGGTAAGGGCGGTATCCTGTGTATTGGATTTCGCCTGCCCGTAACTGCTGGTGATGGCGAATGCTAAGGCCAACATGGCCATGACGGTTTTGCTGATCATACAATGATGTTTAGTGTGATTGAGTTATTGTTTAATGAATTCTACACGGCGGTTCTGAGCCTTTCCTTCTTTGGTTTTGTTATCGGCTACAGGCACTGATTCACCTTTGCCATCGGTTTCCATCCTGTCTTCTGCGATGGAGAAATCCTTTACGAGGGCGGTTTTGACTGCTGCTGCTCGTTTACGGGAGAGCTCGTTATTGGCCTGATCCGATCCGTCGGCATCAGTATGACCGATGATCTTCACTTTGATATCAGGGTGCTTTGCCAATACATCGGCGATATCTTTCAATACGCCACTGCTTTCGGGTTTGATGTTGGCAGAGTTCACATCGAAGAGGATCCCGGTAGTAGTGAATTTCCCTTCATCGATCAGTTTATGCCTGCTATCGGGCAAACCTTTGGCGATCTTGATGTTACTGATATCATATCCTACCTCATCGTCGTTACCGCCGTTGCCTTTTACAAAAAAGAAGAGCTGGTTGAGGATGGTACCTGCCGGTATGGCTTTAGGCAGGTCGTACAATTTATTTTCGTTTATCCATACCCGTAATCTTTCTTTCTGCACCTGCATGGATATGTGGACGGGCTTGTTGAAGAAGTTCTCCAGTACGCCATATTTCTTGACATCGGTTTTCAGGTAGCCTTCATATTTTTCAAAAGTTTCCAGGTGCATATGGGATCCGTTGTAATCTGATGGCTGGATCTTGAGCTCGGTGCAAAAGAATTTCTTATAGGCCTTGAGCAATACATTGGAGCCTGGTGCTTCTTCACCTGATGCCAGCACACCGAAAGCGAATTGCGGGAATGCCTCTTTAGGGTTGCTGCGACGCATCAGCAGGTCGAATTCCACAGTGAAGTTTTCGGAGAAGTTCTCCTTGTTATCAGTGAGATAGACGGCGTCTTTATAAAACTGCACCCAGTTTCCGGGCAGTCCATTGATGGTAACTACGGCGCCATTGCCATTGCTGTTCCAGCCGATAGGCAATTCGCCTGGGGTCTCCGCGGCCAGATCATTGAAATAGATGATCTGCTCTCCGGGGATGAAGTCAAACTTGATGTAAGGAGACGCGGAGGGGGACACGGAGGACGCAGAGGGAGACGAAGATGCCTCGGAGGGGGATTCCGAAGACGCTGAGGAGTTCTTGCCTTCCAGGGCATCCAGTGACTTATCCATAGTGGCATCCACTTTTTTATCGATCCGTTGGTTGATCTTGTCTTTCGCTTTGTTTATTATGCTTCTGCCTATCTGGGCCTGGGCGAGTATAGGCATGGCGGCAATCAGTAAGAGGACCATTCTGCTTTTCATAATCTGATGTTGTGCCACAAATGTTTAAAATCCATCATATGGACGCAATGGGTTGCTGAATGAACTGCTTATTCTGGCGGTTGAAATGATGAGCCCGCCCTCTTATTGGAGGCCTGAATTAAATGGAGATCAGAAATGATTTAGGTCTACCTTGACCTCCCTCCCCCTACCTCCAAGGTCCCTACCTCCAAGGTACCGACCTTGGAGGTAGGGACCTTGGAGGTAGGGGGGGATGCCGATTCATTTTAAAAGCTAGCCTATGTGTTTTTCTGCTGGTGCGAGTTTTGGTGCAAGTGCAATGCTGATCGGTACCGGTATCGGCGCTATTAGAAAAACAGAAAGGCCAGGGATGCTGCCCTTTGCCACTGTGCCCATCCTGTTTGGTGTGCAGCAATTCGCCGAAGGGATATTATGGCTGACCTTTCTGAACCGGGACTTAGCACCCTGGCATGATTCGTCTATTTATTTTTTCCTGTTATTTGCCCAGGTGATCTGGCCGCTATGGGTGCCGTTTGCCTTATGGTTGATGGAACCCGATACAACCAGGAAGAAAATGCTATCCTATTTCATGTATTTGGGAGGAGCATTTTCCATCTACCTTCTGTATTGTCTTTTTGTTTACGAAGTTTCGGCTGTTATTGAAGGCGGACATATCAAATACTATCTGTTTTTCCCCAATATGGAATTGCGGCGCAGCATTTATTTTTTTGTCACCCTGATCCCTTTTTTCATCTCAAGCCTTCGGTTCATGAAATTGTTGGGCGGAGCCTTCCTGGTGGCCTTGCTTATTTCCTATTTTTTCTTCCTGGGTTATGTGATTTCCGTATGGTGCTTTTTTGCAGCGGTATTGAGTGCATTGATCCTTTTTGTGATCATGCAGAATAAGGGAGCCGAAACAGAGGCAACTCCGGCATTAAAATAGAAACCCAAACATAATTTTTAATAAGTTGCATGAGGTCAATAGCCGGCCTCATATACTTAATTGCATTTATGAATTTCAGATCAATATTTGTCATATTTGTTTTACTGCCTCTTGTTTCCCTTTGCCATCCAAACCCGCCTGCGAATCTCAGGGTCACCAGCCTCAGAACCGAATACCTGGTCAATCCCATCGGCATTGATGTGCTCAGCCCAAGGTTAAGTTGGAAATCAGAAGCAATAGCGAAAAATGTTTTTTCCCAAAAACAATCAGCCTACCAGGTGCTGGTGGCCACTTCTCCCGATAAACTCACCGAAGCCAAAGCAGATCTCTGGAATAGCAGTAAGGTGAAATCTGATGCCAATGCCCAGATCGTATACCAGGGAAAAAAACTTGTGAGCGGACAAAAATGTTTTTGGACCATCAGGATATGGAATGATAAAGATGCTGCAACGCCATGGAGCGAACCGGCGTTCTGGACCATGGGATTACTGGCTCCATCAGACTGGAGGGCCAAATGGATAGGCGATCAGCAAGACCTCATACAAAAAGCCTACAAAGCTCACCTGGCCAGCTTTGATCCAAATGATAAAGCGTTTAAAAACGAAAAACCCCCAGGGCCTTCATCACCCATGTTAAGGAAGACGTTTTCTGTTCGTCCTAAACTCAAAGAAGCCATATTATATGTATCTGCATTGGGCTATTACGAGATGGGGCTGAACGGAGAGAAAGTGGGCAACCAGGTGCTGACGCCGGAGTGGACCGATTATGAGAAGCGCGTGCAGTACCAGGCCTACGATGTTACGAAATCGCTAAAGCCAGGTGCCAATGTGCTTTCATCTGTTTTGGGTGATGGTTGGTACCTGAGCATGATCGGTCCTACCAAATGGCATAACGACTATCCCCGGCGCGGTGCATATGGTGACGACAGGAGACTGATCGCGCAACTGGAGATGATATATGAAGATGGAACAAAGGAGATCGTAGTTACCGACGAAACCTGGAAGATCAATACCCAGGGCTTCATCATTATGGCGGACAATTTCCTGGGCCAGACAATCGATGCGCGGAATATCCCTGCAAATTGGCGCAAAGTTGAATTTAATGATGGCAACTGGGCCAAAGCCTATGTGGACGCCTCGGTGAAGAAGAACCTTGAAGCGCAAAAAAACGAACCCATCCGCATTTATAAATACCTGCAGCCACAGAGCATCAAGCCTCTTGGCGATAAATATATCATTGACTTTGGCCAGAACCTGACGGGTTGGACGCAGTTAAAGATCAAAGGCAATAAGGGCGATAAGATCAGGATCAGGCATGGCGAGATGCTGGACGATGACGGTTCCCTCTATACAGCAAATCTCGCGGCTGCCGTGCAGGAAGATGAATATATACTGTCTGGCAACAATGATCTGTTCGAACCCTATTTCACTTATCACGGGTTCAGGTATATCGAGATCAGCGGGCTGAAGAATCTGAAAGATATAGAGATGATCCGTGCCTGCGCATTGAGTTCCGATCCGGAAGAAACAGGTTCATTCAGTTGTTCAAATCAGAAGCTGAACCAGTTATGGCAGAATATTCTCTGGACCCAGCGCAATAATATGACCTCAGTGCCTACTGATTGTCCGCAGCGCGATGAGCGTATGGGCTGGATGGGCGATGCACAGGTATTTTGTCAGAATTCCATGTTCAATATGGACATGGCAGCTTTTTACAGCAAATGGGTGAAGGATATCAGGGATGCGCAATCGCAGCGCGGTACTTTTCCTGATATTGCTCCGCATACCAACAAGCCTGATATCCGTTTTTCCAATGCGCCAGCGTGGGCAGATGCGGGTGTGATCATTCCCTGGCGCATGTACGAGAATTATGGCGATAAGGAATTGCTGCGTCAGCACTATGATGCCATGAAACGGTATATCGAAAATATCAGGAGCCAGAATCCCGACTTTCTCTGGCTGAAAGATGTGGGCAATCAGTACGGTGACTGGTTGAATGCCAATACGGTGATCGCAGAGGGATATTCCAAAGAAAGAGGAGAAGTTCCCAAAGAAGTTTTTGCAACAGCATTCTATGCGAACTCAGCCAGGTTGTTTGCGAAGATCGCAGAGACACTGAGTCGACACCGAGACGCAGAGGAGTATAGAACCTTATTTGAACAGATACGGGCCAAGTTCAATGCAACATATGTAAATGACAGTGCCAGGATCAAAGGAAATACTCAATCCGCCTATGCACTTGCACTCAATTTCGAATTGTTGCCCAAAGAAAAAGAAGCCCTGGCATTTGAACATATGATTGAGTGTATAAAGGAATATGATTACCGCATCTCAACTGGTTTTATTACTACACTGATGATGATGAAAGAGCTGACAAAGCGCGGGAGAAATGATATTGCTTATCGATTACTGGAATCTGAGCGGATGCCATCCTGGCTCTATTCCATCAACCAGGGCGCTACCACTATTTGGGAGCGATGGGATGGATATGTAAAAGGAAGAGGATTCCAGGATGCGGGCATGAACTCGTTTTGTCATTACTCTTTAGGCTCAGTGGGCGAATGGATGTATCGGGTGATCCTGGGTATCAATCCGGATCCTAATACCCCAGCCTATAAACATTTCATCATTCATCCACAGCCTGGCGGATCCATCAACTGGGCCAAAGGCTCCTATAATTCCATCAATGGGTTGATCAGTGTGGATTGGAAGAAATCAAACAGTTCGTTTGTGCTTGATGTGGAGATCCCGGTGAATACTTCAGCAACAGTCATAGTCCCCGGGGGTACTTTGCAGGTGAATGGCAAAGTTGCTGCTTCATCCAAGACAGCTACTGGTGAAAATATGCTGGAACTGGGTTCCGGGAAATATAGTTTTGTGGTCGGGAACAAGTAGCTACTATTCGGCCAACAGTTTGTTGATCATCTTACCCATATCTTCAGGGTCTACATTGTAACCGCGGATAATTCCTTTTTTATCGATCAGGAGGTTGGAAGGAATGGCTTCTACATTGAATGCAGGCAGGATGGTTGTTTTGCTGCCGCGGGTATCGACCACATTGGTCCAGAACATCTTATCGGTGGTAATGGCATTGAGCCAGGCTGCTTTATCAGTATCTATGGATAGGGCATAGATCTCAAATCCTTTGTCTTTGAATTTTTCATATACGTTTACCAGTTTGGAATTGTTCATGCGGCAGGGCCGGCACCAGCTGGCCCAAAAGTCTACCAATACTACTTTGCCTTTCAATGAAGAAACAGAGATCTCGTTACCCATGGGCCCGGGAAGACTGATCTCAGGCATGGGCTTACCTTTTTTGTTTTGTGCGTGGGAATAAACAGTGATAGTCAGCAAAAGAAGGATGGATAAATATTTCATATGGCTGGTTAGACTCGAAAAATAGTATCTTTTTCTCTAAATGAAAACACCCATAACAACTGCATGAAACGCATAGACTTCATTAAAGGTCTGATCGCCATAGGCGGAATGAGTTTTCTTTCCGGAAAATTTGTTGAGGCCAAACAGTTTAAAAAATTCTACCTGCTGCAGAGTTTTGTACGGGGATTCAGGCATTATGAAGGTCCTGCACTGATCGATCAGATGAAGGAGGGCGATCTGCTTGAATTGGTTAGGGAGCCGGAGAATGAATACGATCCCTGTGCCATTGCCCTGCACTGGAACAATAAGAAGATCGGCTTCGTGCCGGCGGAAGATAATGAGATGCTCAGCAAGCTGTTGGACATCGGAGTACCGGAACTCATTGCCGAGATCATCTTCCTCAAACCGGAAGCTGCGGCCTGGGAGAATGTGAACATTGCGATTTATGTGTTGAAGGAGATCCCTATATCTGAGCAACTGCCATCTTCTGCCGCTTACTTAACTGAACTGGAAACTCCGCATTACCGCACACTGAAAAGAGCAGACCAAACCATCATGCGGATCAAAAATTCGGATGATGATGAACTGGAATCTGTGAACGCGTATCAATGGCTGACAAAGAACACAAAGCAGGAAAAAGTGAAAAAACTGATCGAAACATCATTTGATCCGGCAATTGATTATGGAAAGCAAGTAGATTTTCTGATCGTTAATAAGAAGCGGCTTCCGTCATCATTGGCGGAGCAGCTTAAGAGCATCGAGTCCGAACTATACAGTGCGGACCAGATGTTTGATGAAGAAGGCTATATTGTACTCTCAGTGAGAAAAATGGAATCTTATATCGACCGGATCAGTGGGATGGTGAATGTGGCGGATAAACTGGGCAGGCAGTTCTTGGAGCTGAAGTTCTGATCAGATCTTTTCATTGGGCTGATAGCCTGCCAGGGGACCGAAGGTTTTCCTTAATAATAATTCGGAATAGCCCGTCTTTACAAAATCCTGAAGTTCGCCTACGAGCTTGAAGCCAAAGCGCTCATAGAGTTTTATTGCATTGCTATTGAAGGAGGAGACGCAGATAAAAATGTTGGGAGAGATCTTCAGAATTCTTTTCTCGCAAAATTCCAGCAGTTTAGTGCCTAACCCACGGCCCCGCCAGGATTCATCTATACATAGGGTTTGGATGTAGCCTTTAAAAGAACCGCATACCTGCAAGATCACAAAGCCTGCGAGGGCCTCGTCTTCTTTCAAAACATATACTTCTTTGCATTCACCATCAAATGCAGAGCGACAGCGGGCAAGGTCAATGCCCAGTGTGATCCAGGGCTCGCTTTTAACCATCATTTTTGCACATTGCTCAAATACGGCTTCATCATTTGTTTGGGTGATCTGCATTTAATTCTTTTTGATGATGAGTAAAAACAATATGGTCAGCACAGCATTGACCAGGATATTCATAAAACCAAAATCAAAGTGATAACTCTCCACCATCCAGCTGTTAAGCAGCCATGTCAATACTGCCGCAGCAACACAGGCAAGGGGTACCCAGGTTTCTTTCAATTTTATTGTAGTGAACAGCCCAAGTAAATACAGTCCTAATATGGGTCCATAGGTGTAACCAGCCACTTTAAATATGGTATTGATGATGGCGCCCTGGCTGTTCCAGAACGAGATCACGATCAGGAAGATCACGGTATTCACACCCAGCAATACACGGTTCTTGATCTTCACCCTTTGCGCATGCGATTGTTTTTCAAAATTCAGAAAGTCGTAGCTGAAGGCGGTGGTCAGCGCCGTGATACAGGAATCAATAGTGGCAAATGTGGAAGCCACTACGCCAATAAAGAAGGCCATGGCGCCGATCATGCCAAAATAGTTTTGTGTCAGGAATGGATAGATCTCATCTGTTTTCAAAAACATTCCATCCGCCATTGACCATGAAATACCTTTCTGTGCCATATAGGCATAGAGCAGCACACCCAGACCAAGAAACAGTGTTTGTGCAAATGCGATGAAGAAGCTGAAGCTGAGAACATTCTTGCGCGCATCTTTCAGGTTGCCTACAGTCAGCGATTTCTGCATCATACTCTGGTCAAGTCCTACTAAAGCAATGGTGATCAGTATGCCCGATATGAACTGCTTGAAAAAGTTTGATCCTGCACTGGCATCCCAGTTGAAAAGCCTGGAGTAAGGATGTTCCACGATGGTGGATATCATTGCTCCAAAAGAGAGCCCCATGGATGACTTGATCATTAAAATTGACACTATGATCACGGTGATCAGGAAGAAAGACTGAAGGGCATCGGTCCACACAATGGTTTTGATACCCGATTTATTGGTGTAGAGCCAGATCAAGAGCAATACGATGATCACGGTAAGCACGTGGGAGATACCCAGCTGATCGAAGAATGCAGTTTGCAGGATCTTAACGGATAGCAGTAGCCGGAATGCTGCGCCAAATGATTGGGATACCAGGAAGAACAATGAGCCTGTCCGGTAACTAGTGGCACCGAAACGCTGATCCAGGTAGCTGTATATCGATACCAATTTTAGTTTATGGAAGATGGGGATCAGCACGAAGGCGATAAAGAGATAACCCACGATGGTGCCCAGGATGAACTGGAAATAATACAAGTTATCGTTCCCCACATTACCGGGTATGGATACCAGTGATACGGCGGAAATGCCGGAGCCGATCATGCCGAAAGCAACCAGGAACCAGGGTGATTCACGGTTACCATCGAAATAAGTATGATCTTTTGTTCGGCGTGATGTGAGCCAGGAGATCAGCATCAGCAGCGAAAAATAGATTACAATGAACAGGAGGATGATGAAAGAGCTGATCATTCAGGCGTCATATTACTTATTAAGGTAAAGAAAAAAACAAGCTGCCTGAGTTCAATTAAAAGCCGTAAAAACGATCAAAAATCGCTTTTAAGTCGATAAATTTAAAAATATCAACATTACCAGAACTAAATACCAACTATGCATCCTTATTTCAATTCAAGATCATTGTTACTAGCCATCGGTTTGTTGATCCAGGTTTTTGCCATGGCGCAGAACCGGGATATCAGTTATTTGTCGTCAGGCGGCAAGTTGAATCCGCTACAGGCGAATATGGATATCAGGCATTATACTATTTCTTTGGATGTAGATATAGCACAACAGAAAATTGCGGGCAGTACTGATATTGATATCATACTGAAAAACAAAGCTGACACACTGTTATTTGACCTGGTTCATCTGCTGGAAGTGTCAAAGATCAGGGTCAATAATAAGCCCGTGAAATTTGAACATAGAAATGATAAGATCTATATCACCGCAGATGGAGGATTTCAGGCGGGGAAGCAGTTGGTTAAAATTGAATATGGCGGAGTGCCTCCTGTTGCGGTAAGGCCGCCCTGGTATGGAGGATTTACATGGACCAAGGACAGAAGTGGCAACCCCTGGGTTGCTATCAATTGCCAGAAAGAAGGTGGCCGGGTTTATTTCCCCTGCAAAGATCATCCAAGTGATGAGCCCAATGAGGGGGTAGATATGTATATCACGGTCCCCAAAGATCTGGTTGTTGGAGGTCCGGGACTTTTGCAGAAAGTGACAAGCAGGAAAGATAAAAAAACCTACCACTGGAAAACAAATTATACCATCAGCAATTACTGTATCGTATTCAATATCGGCAAGTATAAAGTGGTAAGTAAAGAGTACACTACAATAAATGGGAATAAGGTCCCTATTCAGTTTTATGTATTGGAAGAAGACACTGCCTTTGCCAAAAAAATAATTGAGCTTAAGGAAAGGGATTCAAAAGTGCTGGAGAAATATTTCGGTGAATATCCCTGGGTAAAGGAAAAGATCGGGATCTGTGCAGTGCCTAATTCAGGGATGGAACACCAGACCATGATCACTTTCCAGAACAAATTCGAATACAGCAAGATCGGGGAAAGCGATTATTCAGCCAACCTGTTTCACGAGTATGCACACGAGTGGTGGGCAAACAAGGTTACCAATAAAGACTGGGCCCATCTGTGGATCCAGGAAGGGATAGCAACCTATGCCGAGGCCCTGATACATTATGATCTGGGTGGCCAGGCAGCGTATGATCAGATCATCAACCGCCACAGGCGGGCCATCAAGGGTAAGAAGCCCATGGTGGGCGGTGAAGAACTATCCGAGGATGAAACTTATGCCGGTAGTGACATCTATACCAAAGGATCGTTTTTCATGCATAGCTTGAGGTATGTCATTGGAGACGAAGTTTTTTTAGCCACCCTGAAGAAACTGGCTACTGATCCAAAATACACTTATGACAATTTTGTCACTACTGACGATGTGGAGAAGCTTTTCAGTGGTGAATCGAAGCAGGATCTTAAACCTTTTTTTGATTTCTATACCCGAACTACGGATCTGATCGATGTATCAGTAAAGGAAACCGGGTATCAGAAATACCTGGTAAAGCTGAACAATTATTTCATGGATTTACCTTTTGAGGTCACCACTTCTGCAGGAACGAAGAAGATGATCATTGGGAAAGACGGTATTACAGTGGACAGCACCATGCCTCCACAAGTGGATGCGAAGGGTTATTATTATAAGAAAGTAACAGTTCAATAATGAGATATATACGAATTGTATCAGCTGCGCTTTTTTTGCTTGCAAGTCTTCATGGTTTTGCAGACGACTACCCTCGGAATTATTCCATAGATATTATTCACTATGCTTTTGAACTGAAGTTGTTTGACAATACAGACGAAATTTCAGGGCAAGCGACGATCAGTGTTTTGTTCAAGGCAGATGATATACGCCAGGTCAGGCTTGACCTGGTCAACAAAACGGAGCAAAGATCCGGCAAGGGTATGGTAGTGGAGTCAGTCATACTAAACGGCAGCAACCTTGAATTCAAACACCAGGACGATGCGATATTCATCCAGTTGGGCAAAACGGCAGAGAAGAACAAAATATACAAATTCGTCATCCTGTATAAAGGGATTCCGGCGGGTGGACTGAAGATCGGTCCTACGAAATACGGCGACAGGGCTTTCTTTTGTGAGAACTGGCCCAACAATGCCAGGCACTGGCTGCCGACTGTTGACCATCCTTATGATAAGGCCACTTCTGAATTTATTGTAACTGCACCAGTGAAATACAAAGTGATATCAAACGGGCTCTTGCAGGAAGAATCACAGATCAATAAAGAGTTTAAGTTAACACACTGGAAGCAGTCTGTGCCGGTATCCTGTTGGTTATTTGTTTTGGGCGTGGCGGAATTTGCCGTTCAGCATGCAGGCCAGTTTGATGGTAAGTCCATTCAATCCTGGGTATATCCGCAAGACAGGGAAGCGGGATTTTATGATTTCGCCAATCCTTCTAAACAGGTATTACAGTTCTATACTGACTATGTGGGGCCATATGCTTATGAAAAACTGGCCAATGTTCAGTCGCACAGTGTTAGTGGAGGAATGGAAACTTCTTCAGCAATATTTTATGGAGAGAAACTGATCAATGGGAAAGGGGATATCAGGTTAAGGAATGTATTGATCCATGAGATCGCCCATCAATGGTTTGGCAATGCGGTTACTGAAACCACCTGGGATGATGCCTGGTTAAGTGAGGGGTTTGCTACTTATTTTACATTGTTGTTCCAGGAATATGCTTATGGACATGATGAATATGTAGAGTATTTAAAGAAGGACAGGAAAACCGTATTGGACTTTTATCAGAAAGATCCGACGTACAAAATTATTGATGATCGTTCACCAGAGAAAGGCCAGGTGACCAACCTCATGACTTACCGGAAGGGTTCATGGGTATTGCATATGTTAAGGGAGAGGATGGGGTATGATCATTTCAGGAAGGGGGTCCAGGCATATTATGCGAAGTATATGAACGCCAATGCCACCACCGCTGATTTTATTGCGGAAATGGAAAATGTGAGTGGCCAGAATTTAAAGCCCTTTTTCAATCAATGGTTGAACAGATCGGATGTATTGAGAATAACAGGTGACTGGAGTTATGATGCCAAGGCCAAACAGGTTGTTGTTCATTTGACTCAGGCTAACCCTTCAGGATTTTTATTTGAGACGCCGGTTGAAATCCAGGTGTATGAAGATGGAGTCAGAACACCACAGAGCCTTAAGTTTGACTTGACCACTCAAACTGTTGAATATAAGATCCCCTGTTCTAATAAGCCCGCCTTGGTATTGCTCGATCCCAGGACTGTTTTGCTGGCTGATATTGATTTTAAGGGGAAGTAAGATTTCCGGTTTTTAATTCAATTTTCAGTATTTTCTACTATGAGGTATCTGATACTTCCATTACTATTGCTGACTTCCTGGCATGCATTGGCGCAGAAAACATACTGGTTGTTTTCTCCGGATTCTTCACTTCGATTGCAGATCAATGGAGATAAGAAACTATCATATCAATTATATGCAGGTGATATCATGTTGATGCAATCGTCGGCCATTGATCTGCAATTACAGAATGGAAAGAAGATGTCTGACGACCTTAGTGTCAGGAAACATTATATCCGGAAAATACAAGACACCATCTGGCCGCCATTGGCTTACAGGAAGAAGATGGTCATGGATAAATACACCGAACTCGAGCTCGATTTCAGATCTGGATTCCGGTTGCAATTTCGGCTATACAACAACGGTATGGCCTATTGCATAGGTGCTGCGTTCGGGGATTCTATGATAGTGAAAAAGGAAATAGCCGGGTTTGAATTCGATAAGGCAGCTGAGATCTGGATGGCAGCGATCGACAAGCGTATGGATCAGGATCGTTTTCATACCAGTTATGAAGCAGTATATAAAAAACACGCATGGGTATCCATTGCAGATACTGCGCTCACTTATGCACCTGTTACCATATCTCTGCCAACCGGATACCACCTGGCCATATCGGATGCCAATCTGTACGATTACCCGGGCATGTTCCTGCAGAAAACCGGAGTTGGACTTGAAGGGGTGTTCGCGGCTTATCCACTGAAGGAAGCGCAGACCAAAGGTGAGTTCCCGCAGGCTGTTGTTACAGAGAGAGCGGAGTATATTGCCCGCACCAGTGGTAAAAGGATGTTACCCTGGCGTGCTGTTATGGTGGCTAAGCAAGATCGTGAACTTCCTAACAACGATCTTTTCTATGTGCTGGGTGAGCCCACATCGCTGAAAGATGTTTCATGGCTCAAACCCGCAAAGGGTACGGATGAATGGATCACGGGGATCAATCTGTTCAACGTGCCATTTGTTGCAGGACTTAACACAGCCAGTTATAAATACTATATAGATTTTGCAGCGAAATTCGGTTTCGACCAGATCATGCTTGATGCAGGCTGGAGTGATTACCTCGACCTTACAAAGGTCAATCCCGATATAGATATGCCTGCGTTATTGCAATATGCGCGCGAGAGAAATGTGAACCTTATGCTCTGGACGCTTTGTTCAACACTCGATAAGCAGCTGGACCGGGCATTAGATCAGTTTGCAGCATGGGGTGTGCATTCGATCATGACGGATTTTATGGATCGTGATGACCAGCCTACGGTGAATTTCTATCATCGTGTTGCCAAAGCATGTGCGGAGAGAAAGATTGCGGTAATGTTTCATGGTGCATTTCCTCCCAAGGGATTGAACCGTACATGGCCCAACATCATTACACATGAAGGCGTACTGGGCTCCGAATGGAATATCTGGAGCGAGCTGGTAACGCCCGAGCATGATGTTGCCATTGCATATACCAGGATGTTGGCCGGCCCCCTTGATTATGAGCCCGGTCTTTTATTGAATGCGCAGAAAGGGCAGTTCAGGCCTGTGGGCAACAACCCTATGAGCAGGGGGACGCGCAGTCATCAGCTCGCTATGTTTGTAGTGTACGACAGTCCGCTCCAGATATTTTCCGGCAATATTAGCCAGGGGATGCTGGAGCCGGAGTTCATGCAGTTGTTGGGCAGTATACCCACAAGCTGGGATGAGACAAAGATCCTGGACGGAAAGATCGGGGAGTATATTGTTACGGCCAGGCGTAAAGGTGATGAATGGTATGTTGCGGGATTGAACAATGAAACAGCACGCGATATCGAATTACCATTGAATGAACTAACCGGGCACGGAAATGGGCTAGTTTATTGTGAAGATGGGGTCAATGCGCACCGATACGCGGGCGATCATAAATTGGGTAAGAAGAATATCGAGAGCTTGAAGAACATACCTGTGCATATGGCACCGGGCGGTGGGTTCTTGTATAAAGTTGCCGGGGAGTAGGGTTTGCCGGAGCTTTTTTCAGTTCTTCAGCAGGGCAAGCGTTTTCTGGTCACGCTTGCCCTTGAAAAATGTTTCCAGGGCTTTTCCGAAAACAGTTTCACCCTCGCTGGCGGCTTCAAATAAAGTGAGCGAGGAATGAAGTTTCAGGTCATCGGGATAGCCGAAGATCTCAGAGGCATTTTTGTCTCCATGTTTCAATAACGCTTCTGTGATCTCTTTTAATCTTTTGCCAAGAACCGGGTGTGCCAGGTAGGCCCTGGCTTCTTCCAGGCTGTTGATGGCATAATGCCGGGAGGTTTCGCTGAGTCCAAGTCCTTTGTACTGAGGAAATATGAACCACATCCAATGGCTGCGTTTATGGCCCTGCATGATCTCAGCCAGGGCATCATAGTAAACATCTTCCTGGGCAGTGAGAAAGCGATTCAGTTGGTGCAGGTCCATGGGTTACAATTTTTTTAAAGTTATGCCAGTTAGCCGATGATTGAATGAACAGGGCCTAATGTTTGTAGATCCGATCAATATCTATATCTTATGTTGTAAATAGTTCCTTAAACGTTAAATGAAAATGACATGACAAATGTTGAAATGGTTAAACAAATCTATGCAGATTTTGCAACGGGTAATGTTCCCGCGGTACTGGGTGCTATGGATCCCGCCATTGAATGGAACGAATGCCCCGGTATGGTATTTGTAAAAGATTCCGGCAAGTATATAGGCCCCGAAGCAGTGGTGGCGAAAGTTTTTATGCAACTCGGTGAATATTTTGACGGATTCACGGTTACCGTAACTGACATATTCGGCTCCGGTGACAGGGTTTGTATGGAAGGCTATTATGAAGGGGTGAATAAACTTACAGGCAAGAGATTCAAGGCCCAGGCTGCCCATCTCTGGACTGTTAAAGACGGGAAGTTAGCCAGGTTTTACCAGGCTGTTGATACGGTTACGATAAATGCATAGCAACACTTTTTGTTAGGATCACTACCCGGTATTTAACACTAATGTGCCGGGTAGTGCATATCAGATTTCCCTTAACCGGCCCTACAAACTTCATTATTCCATTGATATGGAACTCGAAATTAAAAATGCCGGTCTTACTTTATTATTCCCATTTTTAGAGCGATTTCTTGACGCATGCGGGTTAATAGAAAATGGTCTATTCACCTCAGAAAAGGCAGCAGTTATGGCGACAAGATCATTAAACTACCTGGCAACAAATGATGATCATGTAGAGAACGGTATTTATCTTTTCCCCAAGCTTATCTGTGGTTTTGACATCCGGAAGGAAATTGTAGATGATCAACCAATACCTGAAAATATTAAATTTATATCCGGGGAATTGTTATTGTCAGTAATCAGCCATTGGAAAGTGCTGAATGGATCTTCCATTGAGTCTTTGCAGACTCTTTTTCTTCAACGATGGGGGTTACTTGTTATTGATGACAATGAAATCAACTTGCGGATTGAGAAACGTGCGTTCGATATCTTATTTGAAAAGTTGCCCTGGAGCTTTAGTCTTTTCAATTTCCCCTGGATCGGCACCCTATTCAAAACAGACTGGTAGTACAAAGTGTTATTTTATTGAAATTCCGAAAACAATAGTTTTGGTTTCGAAGCATGATAATAAAAGACAGGCAGTAGTTATCATTCACGGTATGGGTGAACAGCGACCCATGGATACTCTGCGTTCATTTGTGGAAGGGATCAGGCAGTATCTTTTGAAAACTGATGAAAGTGAAAAGAATACTGTGATCCGAAGCAAGCCTGATGGTATTTCTGATATCTATGAAACCAGGCGACTCAGTCTTAGTGCATCCCGTAATCGTCCGATCACCGATTTTTACGAATTCTACTGGGCGCATAATATGCGGGAGAACAAGTTTGGGCATATCACATCCTGGCTTTTTAAGCTTCTGTTCCCTAAAAAAAGGATACCAGACAGGGTAAAGATAGTATGGAATACAATCTGGATATTCTTTATCGCTGTTATGCTGATCGTCATACTACTGCTGTGGATTTTGGGGTATGATAAGATCAAATCTATTCTATCTGCCATAATAGTATTGCCTTCTTTATTCTCAATCGTTGCGTTGTTTATAAAGAATTCCTTTCTGAATTCTGTAGGAGATGCGGGGCGCTATTTTACACCTTCACCTGCTAATGTTGGGGAAAGAAGCATGATTCGCCAGCAGGGATTGGCATTTCTCAAAAAAATACACGAGCGAGTCGGGAAAGATAAGTACGATCGCATAATTATTGTTGGGCACAGTTTAGGGAGTGTAGTGGCATATGATCTTTTGCGGATTTTATGGACCGAGTATGATGACAGCTATGAACATGTGCCGGTTGTTGACCAAACCGCAATATCTGAAATTGAAAAATACAGTAATGGTAAAAAGGAAATCTCATCTATAGATGAGTTCCAGGAACTTCAGAATCATTGCTGGTTGCAGCAAAAAAACATAGGCAATAAATGGCGGATATCAGATTTTATCACCATTGGATCGCCTTTATGCAATGCAGATTACCTGATCGTCAATAATGTATCATTTGATGTACTCAAAGAGCAAAGGGAGTTTCCGGTTTGTCCCCCGGTTGCTGATGACAGGGAAAAGAGTATTCATTACAATTCTGATCCTTACGACATAAAAGACGGCAAGAGAACAGTTAAAATTTTGCATCATGCAGCTTTGTTTGCAGTAACCAGGTGGACCAATATCTATTTTTCTTCTGATTATATTGGAGGGCCGATGCAAAGGCTATTTGGTCCGGGAGTTAGAGATATTTTTGTAAAGAGAAAATCAATATGGTTTTTCCCCGGTGGTCATACCAGTTATTGGAATAGAGACAGTGAGGCATCACTGGCTACCATAGTAAAGGCCCTTCATTTGAGAAATAGGTAGATTTTGAAAGAGATAGTTCTTTATCTACTGATCAATTTTTATCGGTATTTTCAGAAATGAGCCATCATCCCTCAGCATCTCTCCGCAAAGTTCTTAGGCCCATACATCTCTGGGCACTGGCGGTTGGGCTGGTCATAAGCGGAGAATATTTCGGATGGAATTATGGATGGGGCGTGGCGGGCACGGTGGGGCTGCTGATCTCCACGCTGATTGTTACAGTGCTCTATGTCACCTTCATTTTCAGCTTTACTGAACTGACTTCTGCCATCCCCAATGCAGGCGGGCCATTCGCCTATGCGTATAAAGCATTCGGACCCATTGGTGGCATGATAGCAGGCTATGCCACCCTGATAGAATTCATTTTTGCACCCCCGGCCATAGCGTTTGCCCTTGGCAGTTATGTACATTTTCTGAATGCAGATATTCCAGTGATGTATACCGCTGTTGGATGTTATTTCATTTTCACATTGATCAACCTGCTGGGTATAAAAGAATCGGCACTTTTTAATATGGTGGTGACGATACTGGCGCTGATCGGGCTGGCGATTTTCATTATACTCACACTGCCGCATTTTGATTCCCGGAAGTTTCTGGCCAATAATGGATCTTTCGGGTTCAACGGCATATTCGCCGCCCTGCCATTTGCCATCTGGTTCTACCTGGGCATAGAAGGTGTAGCCATGGTGGCGGAAGAAGTGATCGATCCGCAGAAGAATATTCCCAAAGGATATTTATTGGGTATGTCTACACTGGTATTGATCACACTGGCCGTGATCATTCTCGCAGGTGGTGTGGGAAATTGGCAGGAATTGGTCAAGATCGATTATCCATTGCCTGCTGCCATCAGCCAGGCCATCGGTAAAGAAAATGTTCTTACCAAGGCATTTGCATTCATCGGGTTATTCGGGCTGATCGCATCTTTCCATGGGCTGATCATCGGTTACTCACGACAGATCTTTGCCCTGTCGCGCAGCAGTTTTCTGCCTTCCATATTGAGTGAAGTGAACCTGAAATACCGTACACCACATTGGGCTTTGCTCGCCGGTGGTATTGTGGGCCTGATCTGCCTGGCTACGGGAACTACCGACAAAGTGATCATTATTTCTGCCCTGGGTGCTGTGGTAATGTATGCCATCAGTATGCTCAGCCTGCTGAAGATGCATAAAGAGATCAGGTCCATCGCCGGATTCAGGACGCCCTTCTTCCCCTGGTTTCCCATCATTGCGCTGGTGTTATCGCTGGTTTGTCTTGCTGCCATCGCTTATTATAATGCCTTCCTCACCCTGGTATTTTTTGCAGGACTTGCCCTGGGCCTTGCGCTATTTGTATTGGCGGGACGTAACAAGATCCGCCTGGATGATAATTTGCTGCAGATCGAAGACTAACTCCCTGAAATTGCAGAACTTTAGAAAGATGTACAAGTACACGGTTCATCATCATACTTATT
The DNA here is from genome assembly GCA_024640385.1 of Sphingobacteriales bacterium. Lineage (GTDB taxonomy): Bacteria > Bacteroidota > Bacteroidia > Chitinophagales > Chitinophagaceae > Pollutibacter. The sequence continues at coordinate 4,100 of JAHEFC010000005.1, read as the reverse complement.
CATTCCCCAGTCTCAGGTTGCTGATGGCTAAGGCCAGTCCTTACCGCAGCGGGGATGTATTGGCGGAACTGGCTGCGGATTCTTACCAGGAGCGTGTGGCAGCGCAACTATGTTTGGCTGACGTTCCGCTGAGAACATTTTTAAATGAAGTGTTGGTGCCGTATGAAACTGATGAAGTGACACGGTTGATCATCGACAGCCATGATGCAAATGCTTTTGAAAGAATCAGTTCATTCACTGTGGGTCAGTTCCGGGATTGGTTATTGAGTGATGATGCAACGGAACGATCCATCTTGCAAATAAAAAAAGGATTAACACCCGAAATGGTGGCTGCTGTTTCTAAGATCATGCGCAACCAGGACCTGGTATTGGTGGCGCAGAAATGCAGGGTGGTGACCAGGTTCAGGGATACGATCGGTTTAAAAGGAAGATTTTCTGCACGGCTGCAGCCCAATCATCCCACAGACGACCTCCAAGGTATAGCGGCATCGATCATTGACGGGCTCATGTATGGTTCGGGTGATGCGGTGATCGGGATCAATCCGGCAACGGATCATCCGGACAAAGTATATGCGTTGCTGCATATGCTGAATTCACTGATCAGCAGGTTCGGGATCCCCACGCAGTCATGTGTGTTGAGTCATGTTACCACCACGATTCAACTGATAGAGCAACATGCGCCAGTTGATCTTGTGTTCCAGTCCATTGGTGGCACGGAGAAAACCAATGCCAGTTTTGGTGTGAATCTTTCCTTGTTGAAAGAAGCATATGAAGCCGGGCTCTCGTTGAAGCGCGGCACAATTGGGAATAATATCATGTATTTCGAAACAGGCCAGGGTTCTGCGCTTTCCGCCAATGCGCATGAGGGCCTTGACCAGCAAACCTGCGAGGCCAGGGCTTATGCGGTGGCCAGGCATTTCGATCCGCACCTGGTGAATTCGGTAGTGGGATTTATTGGCCCTGAGTATCTCTTCGATGGGAAACAGATCACGCGTGCTGCGTTGGAAGATCATTTCTGTGGCAAGCTGTTGGGACTTCCTATGGGTATGGATATCTGTTATACCAATCACGCTGAAACGGATCAGAACGATATGGATAATTTGTTGCTGCTGATGGGTGTTTCCGGATGCAATTATATCATGGGTGTGCCCGGGGCAGATGATATCATGCTGAATTATCAAAGCACTTCGTTTCACGATGCCTTGTTTGTGCGGAAGGCATTGGGACTGAGGCCTGCGCCGGAGTTTGAAGCCTGGCTGGTGCAGCAGGGAATTTTTGATGAGGAAGGGAACCAGTTACCTGCAAGAGCAGATCATCCTTTATTATCATATTCGTCATGAGTGAAGCGTTGCAACATCGGAACGATCAGGACCCCTGGATTGGCTTGCGCAAGTATACCAATGCAAGGATTGCTTTGGGCAGGGCAGGTGTTTCGGTACCCACCTCTGAGAGCCTGCATTTTACTCTTGCGCATGCGTTTGCAAGAGACGCAGTTTTTGACAGGTTGCAGGTGGCGGGTTGCAGGTTGCAGATTGAGCGATTGCATCCCTGTTTGGTTTTGCATTCACGGGCGGTGGATAGACAGCAGTATTTGCAGCGGCCGGATCTGGGAAGAAGGTTGAACGAAGAATCCCTGGAAGAATTGAGAACCCTGAGCGGTTCTTATGATGTTTGCATTAGTGTGGCCGATGGTTTATCTGCCACGGCAGTGAATAACCATGCCTTACCATTATTGAATATACTGATCCCGCGTATGAAAGATGCGGGTTGGTCACTTTCCCCGGTATGCATAATTGAGCAGGGACGTGTGGCGATCAGTGATGAAACCGGGTCTGTATTGGGAGCGAAACTTTCCTTGATCCTGATCGGCGAGAGGCCGGGATTGAGCTCGCCGGATAGTTTGGGGGCCTATCTGACTTATGGGCCTGCTATCGGTAATACGGATGAGAAAAGAAACTGCATTTCCAACATCAATGCCAACGGGCTCAGTTATGATGCTGCGGCAGATAAGATCATGTACCTGGTAAATGAGTCGCTGAGGTTGAAACTCAGCGGTGTGATGTTGAAAGACAACAGCGGGTTGTTGGGGCCTGAGCATTAAGATTTCTTAAACACCATGCAATGCTGCCAGGGGAGATTGGAGATATTACGTTCAAATTGAAACCCTGCTGCTTTTAATTCTTTCACGGCCTGTTTCTCACTCATCTTGTGGACTGCTTTGATGGGCACGTTATTGTCTTCCGCACGAAATTCAACCAGGTACAGAAGGCCACCGGGTTTCAGGGCTTCCAGCATCGAGCGCCCCATTTCATAGGGGAACGAGAATTCGTGATAGACATCAACCAGCAACATGAGGTCGATGCTGTTAGCAGGAAGGTTGACTTTCTGCTCGGTACTGAGAATGGTTTTTACATTGGTGAGTTTTTCCCGGGCTATGCGTTGATCCAGGTAGTTGATCATCTCGGGTTCTATATCCACAGCGTATACTGTTCCATTGCCTACCTTTTTGGAGATCCTTGCTGTGTAGTAACCGCTTCCAGCTCCGATATCCGCAACGATCATTCCTGGTTTGATCTTCATGTTCCTCAGCAATTGCGAACTGTTTTCTTCTTTTTCCCTTTCCGGGCGTTCCAGCCAATCGATCCCCTGGTGGCTCATCACATAGGCGATCTGCCGGCCCAAATACCATTTGTTGATACCGTTGGGGTCGCCGCTTCTAAGTTCGTAGCGTTCCTGGGTGGACGCGGAGACGCAGAGGAGGACGCTGAGACAGAGAGAGAGGAAGCTGGCTTTCATGATTAGGAAAACAAATATCTGGCGCGGATGTTCAAAAGCAGAATTTCTATTTTCTGTGAAAAATCAGGGTTATTTGACCTCTTTTGGCCAATTTTCAGCCAATTTCGCCTCTTTTTAAGGTAAAATCTCAGTTTTTCTATTCAAAAACGATACAACCCCAAATTGAAGTTTTTTGGCTTGTATTTATATGATATAACCCATAAATCAATGCTTTGAGGTTATATGACCCAGGGATGATCTATTCCTGGAATTTTTCGTGTTTGAACACTTCCTTCCCGTCAACCATGGTCATCATCACTTCAGTTTTATAGATGTCCATTGTGGGGATGGTGAACAGGTCCTGTGAGAGAACCACCAGGTCTGCCAGGAAGCCCGGTACCAGTTTGCCTTTTTGTTTTTCATCAAACGATGCATAGGCACTGTTCACTGTATATGCTTTTAATGCATCAGCAATGCTTACTCTTTGCTCGGGTACCCAACCGTTTGGAGGCTGGCCATCCGTGGTTCTCCTGTTTACCGCGCTATGTAAACCACGCATGGGGTTCACAGAAATGCAGGCGGGCCAGTCGGCCCCATATACCAATTTGGCGCCGCTTTTCAGCAATGATTGCCATGCAAATGAACGGGGCAATCTTTCTTCGCCCACTGCTTTGCCCCAAACATCTACCGTTCCGGGATCAGCGTGTATTGGCTGCATGGAAGGGAGCACACCGAGTTGAGCAAATCTTGGAATATCGGCTGCACTTACTTGTTCGATATGTTCTATTCTGTGTCTCCGCGTTGTGCTCCTCGTCTCTGCGTATGCATTTAGCGCTTCTCTCACTGCCAGGTCTCCGATAGCATGGGTATACAATTGGAATCCTTCTTTATCCAGTTGCAGTACCAGTTGCCTGTACCTGTCTACAGGGATGTTCCAGTGCTTCGCCTGCATCCTGTCGTTCACCGGTATATCACTATACGGATCCACCATCACAGCGGTATGAGATTCGATCACACCATCCACCATGAATTTGATGGCATGGCCTTTTAACCAGTCGGTGTTTCCTTTTTCATTTTTTATTTTGATAAAATCGGCGATCTCTTTGTCCGTGGTTTTGGCGCCCACGCTGAAGGCCATGGTAAATCGCATGGTCATTTCTTTGTTGTTGTACAGCGTTTGGTAGAGATCATATTCTTCCAGATCTCCATTCGCATTCTGCATGCTGGTGATACCCAATGATGCCGCATATTTCATGCCCTTTCGCAAGGCATTCAATTGTTCTTCTTTGGTTGCCTCTGGAACAACTTTGGAAACCAATGACTGC
>JAHEFC010000470.1 GCA_024640385.1 Sphingobacteriales bacterium | reverse complement strand
GCTGGTATTGTAGAGATGGACAAGAAGAAATTCGCCTTTTATAACATTATTGGTTGTATTGCCTGGGCGGTATCCATGCTTTTCACCGGGCATTATCTTTATAAATTCTTTCTCAATACTTTCAATATCGACCTGAAGCACAGGCTGGAGTTCATTGTGCTGGGCATTGTACTGGTTACTACTGCCCCGGTCATCCTGAAGCTCATTAAGGGAGGTAAAAAAGATTCCTCACAACATCACGATAATTCCTGATCAACATATGGAGAAACAACAGCACTCTATCCTGAATATTGCTGTCATTGTTGCTGCACTCGGTTATTTCGTTGATATATACGATCTGTTATTGTTCACCATTGTGAGGGAGCCCAGCCTGCATGGCCTGGGTGTCACAGATGCAGGCATGATCGCTGCCAGTACAAAGATCATCAACTGGCAGATGCTGGGACTGCTCATTGGTGGCGTGATCTGGGGTATTATGGGTGACAAGAAAGGAAGGCTAAGCGTGCTGTTTGGATCGATCATGCTTTACTCGGTTGCCAATTTTATCACGGGTTATATCACCTCGGTAAACCAATATGCGGCTGCACGTTTTGCAGCAGGTATAGGCCTGGCAGGTGAACTCGGCGCTGGCATTACCCTGGTTAGTGAACTGCTGCCAAAAAACAAAAGGGGCATAGGTACTTCACTGGTTGCCGGGATCGGACTTTTCGGAGCAGTATTCGCCTATTTCATTTACCAGTCTACGGAAGACTGGAGGCTATGTTATAAGATCGGGGGAGGACTGGGTATCGCACTCCTGTTATTGCGCATAAGCGTTGCCGAAAGTGGCATGTTTCACACGGCAAGGTCTTCAGGTGCCAGCAGAGGTAACTTCCTGATGTTCTTCTCCAATTCGAAAAGGTTCCGCAAATACATGCTGGCCATTCTGATCGGCCTGCCTACCTGGTATGTGATCGGGATTCTGGTTAATCTCAGTAACCGCTTCGCCATGCAGTTATACGGCCCCAATACTGTTGATTCCGGGAAGGCCATTATGTATGCCTATATAGGGATCGCTACCGGCGATATTCTGATCGGCTTTGTGAGCCAGTATTTCAAAAGCAGGAAAAAAGCGCTTTATGTATTTTATGCCATGAGCACGGCTGCCATCATATTGTTTTACAGTCCATTCAATTCGAACGATTCATCGATGTATTTGATCTGCGGGATGCTTGGATTTTCCACCGGTTTCTGGGCCATTTTTGTCACCATGGGCGCCGAACAGTTCGGCACCAATCTCCGGGCCACGGCCGCTACCACCATCCCCAATATGGTGAGGGGCGCACTGCCGCTGATCAACCTGATGTTCAAGGATGTTTTCCAGGATACATGGAAATGGAGCCTTGTCCAAAGCGGCATTGTAACCGGGATCATTGTTATGTCAATAGGTGTGGTTTCGATCTGGTTCACCGAAGAAACATTTCATAAAGACCTTGACTATATAGAAGAATAACATGAAATTCCTTGTGATCAGGTTTTCGTCCATTGGAGATATCGTTCTCACAACCCCGGTGGTCCGATGCCTGAAAAAACAAGTGGAGCATGCGGAAGTTCATTTCCTGACCAAAAAAGGGTTTGCGACCATACTAGAAAATAACCCCTATGTAGATAAAGTCCATGTGCTGGAAGAAGATACCGGAGCCATGATCAGAAAACTACGGGATGAGAAGTTTGACGCTGTCATTGACCTGCACAACAATCTCCGGTCTGCCCGGGTGAAATTTGGGCTGGGTACGCGCAATTATTCATTCCCTAAACTGAATATCGAGAAATGGCTGATGGTCAGATTCAAGATCAACCGGCTGCCCGACATACATATAGTAGACAGGTACCTGAGTACGGTAAGTTCTTTTGGCGTCAGGAATGATATGATGGGACTGGATTATTTCATCCCCCCCAAAGACGAAGTGGATATTGCAACTATGCCTTTCCGTGAGTATACCGGAATTGTTATCGGCGCTGCCCATGCTACAAAAAGGCTTCCGCTTCACAAGCTGATTGAACTCGCTGGCAGGATCAGGGGGCCATTGGTGTTGTTGGGTGGCAGGGAAGACGCTGTTACAGGTGAGCAGATCAGGATTACCGATCCCGCCAGGATTTTCAATGCATGTGGCAAATACAATCTGAATCAGTCTGCCTCGCTGGTAAAACAAGCCAGGGCCATAGTTTCACACGATACAGGGCTTATGCATATTGCAGCTGCTTTTCACAAACCCATCGTATCTGTTTGGGGCAATACCATTCCTGCCTTCGGCATGTATCCTTATTGGGAACATCGTGAATTTTCGATGATGTCTGAAGTCAATGGGCTTTCATGCCGTCCATGTTCAAAGATCGGGTATGACAAATGTCCGAAAGGGCATTTCAGATGTATGGAGGAGCAGGACCAGGAAAAGATCGCGGCGGTGGTGAACGCAGTGAAGTAAAAATGAAAAATTGAAAAGTAAAAAAAATGGGAACCTGAGCTCCCATTTTTAAATTTTTACTTTTAATTTTTTAATTCTTCAGCCGCCCTGAATATCAGAGGGTCTTCAACACATCATTCATACTTCTTACTGCATCAGCGCTCTTGGAAAACAGTTCCTGCTCTTCGGCATTCAGCTTGAATTCAACGATCTTTTCCCAGCCATTCCTGCCAATGATGACGGGTACGCCGAGACAGATATCTTTCTGTCCGTACTCACCGTTCAGTGATACGCAGCAGGTGAAGAGTTTCTTTTCATCCCTCAATATGGCTTCGGCCAATGCTGCTCCGGCAGCGCCCGGTGCATACCAGGCCGAAGTACCGATCAGTTTGGTAAGCGTAGCACCACCAACCATGGTATCAGCAACGATCTGCTTCTGCGTGTCTGCATCTAAAAAATCCGAAACCGGAACACTGTTCCAGGTGGCGTGCCTGATCAATGGGATCATGGTGGTATCGCCATGTCCGCCTATCACAACCGCGTTCAGGTCAGCAGGACTGCAATTCAGTTTCTGGCTGATCTGGTATTTAAAACGACTGCTGTCGAGTATTCCACCCATACCAATGATCCTGTTCTTTGGCAAACCGGTAGACTGGAGGGCCAGCATGGTCATGGTATCCATCGG
>JAHEFC010000469.1 GCA_024640385.1 Sphingobacteriales bacterium | reverse complement strand
ATCCATATCTTTCATCATCCCCGACAATGGGGCAAGAGGCCGCATGGTTTTTCAGCCAGCTCGCCAGTTTATCCAATCCTCCATCTTCAAAAAAAACTTCATTGAAATCGGACCCAAATTCCGATACATCCAATTTCTTTCCTTCTTGTACCACGCCAGGTTTTTCTTTTCCAGGCGCACCAAAACGAAATAATTTCATACTTAATTATTGATACTGATAAATCCACCGTCGATAGGGTAGTCGCTTCCCGTAATAAACGATCCCTCTTCACTGCAAAGGAACAAAGCCAGGTTGGCCACTTCTTCTGGTGTAGCCATGCGGCCGATCGGTTGTGTAGCAGCCAGTTTATCGTACATCTCTTTCTCCTGCCCGGGATAATTCTTTGCCAGGTAGCCATCCACGAATGGAGTATGTACCCGTCCGGGTGACACGCAGTTGCAACGGATCCCTTTCTTCACATAATCCTTAGCCACACTCATGGTCATGGACAGGATCGCGCCTTTTGAGGTGCTGTAGGCAAAGCGATCGGGAATGCCAACACTGCCCACTACAGAGCACATATTCAGGATCACTCCCTTGCCTTGTTTCAGCATGAAAGGTATGGTGGCATGAATGCAATTGTAAGTGCCTTTAACGTTCACATTCATGACGCGGTCAAAATCTTCTTCGGTAGTGGTCTCGGCCGTACCTACATGGCCAATGCCTGCATTATTCACAAGAATATCTATCGGCCCCATTTGCGCAATCGATTCCACAACTTTTTTCACACCTGCCTGGTCTGTAACATTTACCCCATAAGCGAAGGCCCTGCCGCCTAACATGTCAGCTTCGGCTTTTGCCTGCGCTTCATTGAGTTCAAGGATGTGTATGGTTGCGCCCTGGGCGTGGAAAAGCTTTGCTATGGCAAGCCCTATTCCGCTGGCCCCGCCTGTGATGATCGCTGATTTTCCGGAAAGTGATAACATAAGCTTAACTGGGTTGGAAACAAAGCGGAAATATAGTGCATTCCTGCCCGGACAACAAAACTGGAAAATTCGATTTTTTGAGTAATTTTCAACAATGCACCTGTATAAAAAAGATGACCATTGCTGGTTAGAGTACGAGGATAAAGTATTCACCCACAAAGCACATTGGGATGAACTGGTGAACAGGGTCAATCTCTATGACTATTTACTGCACCAGATCCCGCACTGGCACCAGGTGGATTTTATTCCTGACCTGGTATTTGATGCACCCATTCACGGGCAGGAAGTATGGGCAGCAGGGGTCACCTACCTCCGCAGTAAAGTGGCGAGGATGGAAGAATCCAAAGATGCCGGTGGAGGAGATTTTTATGATAAGGTCTATGAGGCCGACAGGCCCGAACTTTTTTTCAAGGCCCAACCTTACCGTGTGTCAGGACATGAAGGCCTGATCCGGATCCGGAAAGACTCTTCCTGGAATGTGCCTGAACCGGAACTCACATTATTCATATCCTCGGCAGGTACGATTGAAGGCTATACCGTAGGCAATGACGTCAGCTCACGCAGTATTGAGGGTGAAAATCCGCTCTACCTGCCCCAGGCAAAATCTTACGAGAAAAGTGCCGCACTGGGTCCCTGCCTCTATGTGACCAATAAACCCATACCTGCTTCCACGAATATCTCCATTGTGATCAGGAGATCAGATAACGTAATGTTTTCAAACTCAATTCCCATCAGCAATATGAAAAGATCCCATGTGGAACTGGTGGCCTGGCTCACCCGGGACCTGGTTTTCCCGCATGGATGCTATCTGATGACGGGCACGGGCATCGTTCCTCCGGATAATTTCACACTCAAACCCGGAGATCTAGTCACTATTACCATTGAGCATATCGGAACCCTTCAAAATACGGTGTCACTATGAGGATTTTTTTTGGTCTTTTGCTGGTGTTGACCATTGCTAACGTTCACGCACAAACGAAATTGGATCCTTATGGGGTACTGCCTGCGGAACGACAGCTCAAATGGCATGAGATGGAGATGTATGTGCTGGTGCATTTCACGCCCACTACTTTCGAAAACAAGGAATGGGGCTATGGAGATGCTTCCCCGGCTTCATTTAACCCTACTGCATTCGATGCTGATCAGATCGTGAACGCAGTGAAGGCGGGTGGATTCAAAGGCCTGATCCTGGTGGCCAAGCACCACGATGGTTTTGCGCTCTGGCCCACGAAAACAACGGACTATAATATCAGCAAGAGCCCGTTCAGAAACGGGAAAGGCGATATGGTGAAAGAATTTGAACAGGCTTGCAGAAAAGCAGGACTTGAATTCGGCATATACTGCTCGCCCTGGGACAGGAACAATGCGTCCTATGGCAGCTTTGAGTATGTAAAGAAATACCGCGAGCAGCTTCGTGAATTGTACACAAACTATGGTAAGCTGTTCATGAGTTGGCACGATGGGGCGAATGGTGGCGATGGTTATTATGGCGGCGCACGAGAAGCGCGGAAGATCGACAGAACTACATATTATGGCTGGGATACCACTTGGGCCATGACCCGGAAGATGCAACCCTGGGCCAATATATTTTCAGATATCGGTCCTGATGCCCGTTGGGTAGGTAATGAAGAAGGCTTTGCCGCAGAAACATCATGGTCCACATTCACACCAGTGCCGGAAGATGGCGCGAAGAAAGCAGGCCCCGGTAGCATCAAGCATTTTAACCTTGGCACAGGAGATCGCAATGGCGTGCAGTGGACACCTGCAGAATGTGATGTTCCCCTGAGGCCGGGATGGTTCTATCATAAAGACCAGGACAGCAAAGTCAAAACGCCGGAGAAATTATTTGAATTATACTTAAAATCTGTTGGTCGGGGTGGCTGCCTGGACCTGGGCGTATCACCTGATACACGTGGTTTATTGCACGATAATGATGTAGCATCATTGAAGGCATTCGGTGAGCTGTTGAATAAAACTTTTGCGGTAGATTTTGCAAAACAGGCTGCGGGTGTTGCTAAGGCGCTCAAGGATAATGATCGATACACGTATGCAACTGGTAATGAGTTTGTGATGGAATGGAAAGATGCCAAAGAGTTCGATATCCTGCGCGTCCGTGAGAACATCAAGCTGGGCCAGCGTGTAGATGAGTTTGTGGCCGAAGCCT
>JAHEFC010000468.1 GCA_024640385.1 Sphingobacteriales bacterium | reverse complement strand
ATCTAAGGCAGCATGCAGCCCAATATCTTGTCAATGATATCAGAAACCGGGGAAACCATCTTTCTACCGGTTTTCTTGGCACTCCCTACCTATGCCATGTATTGAGCAGGTTCGGTTTTGATTCTGTGGCCTATGATCTCCTGTTCCAGGAGTCTTTCCCTTCCTGGTTGTATCCGGTTAAAATGGGCGCTACCACTATTTGGGAAAGATGGGATGGGATCCGGGCCGACTCCAGCTTCCAGGATAAAGGCATGAACTCATTCAATCACTATGCTTATGGTGCCATCGGGGAATGGATGTACAGGAGGGTGGCGGGTATTGAAACAGATGAGCAGAAGCCCGGATATAAGAATTTTAAATTGGAACCCAGACCAGGTGGTAAGTTCAGTTTTGTAAAAGCATCTTTCGAATCTGCTCATGGAGAGATCCGGTCTGAGTGGGAGATCAAAGATGGCATGATCAACTACTTCGTTAAAATACCACCCAATACTACAGCTGATATCAGTTTGCCGAAAGCAGCCGGCAAACCGGTAACTATGAATGGCAAGCCCTTGGGCGCAACATCGTTGAAAACAGAAGGGACGGATGCTACTCTATCCAAAGGATCCGGAGAGTACAGCTTTTCCTGGGAATGGAAGTAGGATGATTGGCCAGTCGGGGACATCATTGGAAAAGCCATCTTTTGCATGATATTATCTATCTCAAAAAATTGGGATTAGCAATATTTTTACCCTCCAGGCTATTGGTGCAGCCTGGGCATTTTGTTTATAGCAACCCAGGAAAGGAATGAAAAAGAATTTCTGTTTTATAGTCGCAGTTTTTGCAATACATGTATTGCAATGCTTTCCGGTATCGGCACAGAATAAAACTACCCGGCCCAATATCATTTATATGATGAGTGATGATCATGGATACCAGGCCATCAGCGCATACGGATATGGGTTGAATAAAACGCCCAATATCGACAGGCTTGCCCGCGATGGCATGCTGTTCAACAGGGCCTTTGTCACTAATTCAATATGCGGGCCCAGCCGTGCTGTAATGCTTACCGGGAAGCACAGTCATATCAATGGATTTAAAGATAATCACAGCACATTTGATGGCAGCCAGCAGACAGTTGTGAAGTTGATGCATGACGCAGGTTATCAAACAGCGTTAGTAGGTAAATGGCATCTGATCTCAGACCCCCAGGGTTTTGACTACTGGAACATTGTACCCGGCCAGGGTGACTATTACAATCCTGATTTTATTGAAAACGGTGTGCGTAAACGTGTACCCGGTTATGTCACCAATCTCACTACTGATTTTGCAATAAACTGGCTGGATCAACGCGACACTAGCAGGCCATTTTTTCTGATCTACCAGCAAAAAGCTCCACATAGGAACTGGATGCCGGAAGAGAAATATTATCATCTTTTTGACAGTACAAACTTCCCGGTTCCATCCAATTATTTTGATGATTACAGCACCAGGACCCGGGCAGCGCATGAACAGGAAATGGAGATCGCAACCGATATGCATTATGCCTATGATCTGAAACTGGCTTTTGATCTGCCTTCGGAGAAGCAGACAGGTCTGGCTTCCGGTTGGCAGCGGATCTTTGACCGGATGACCCCTGAGGAAAAGAAGAAATATGAGGCAGCTTATGGGCCATCCATAGAAGCCTTTAACAAGGCAAAACTGAACGGGAAGGAATTGGCAGTCTGGAAGTATCAGCGTTATATGAAAGAATACCTGCGTTGCGTGCAATCAGTAGACGATAATGTGGGGCGGTTGATGGGTTATCTGAAAAAGAAGGGGCTGGATAAAAATACCATAGTGATCTATACCTCAGACCAGGGTTTCTACCTTGGGGAGCATGGTTGGTTCGACAAAAGATTTATGTATGAAGAGAGTTTCAGGACGCCGCTGATCATTAAATGGCCCGGTGTTACAAAAGGAAGAATGGTCACCAATAAAATGGTGCAAAACCTTGATTTTGCTGAAACGATCCTCGAGATGGCAGGGATGCCTGTGCCTGCTGATATGCAGGGTAAAAGTTTTGTTCCACTGTTAAAAGGCAGTAAGAAAGGAAATATCCATGATGCATTGTATTATCATTTTTATGAAAACCAGGAACATAAAGTGGCCAAGCATATCGGGGTACGTACAGACAGGTACAAACTGATCTATTTCTATGAGAACAATGAATGGGAATTGTATGACCTTGAAAAAGACCAGTCTGAGATGCATAATCTGTTTGGAGATCCGGCATATCATAAAGTGCAGGCGATGATGATGGAGACATTAAAGGGATTAAAACAGCAGTATAGAGATCCTGAGCCTCACCAGGTAAACTAAGATAAAATTGTAATGAATCAATTGACAGGTAAAATAGGTGCAATCATTCTTCTGCTTGTGACGGGACAGGTATTTGTGTTCGCTCAGCAAACCAAATGGTCCGCAAGGGTTCAGTCGCCCGATAAAACCCTGATCCTGCAACTCAGGCAGGTCAACGACAGCATTGTTACATACTCATTCGAAGCAGACTCAAAGCTACTGGTACTGTCATCCCAGATCGGACCGGAAATATCCGGCAAACTTGAATTGAAAAATAAACAAACCAGGTCGGTCAATGGTGTATGGAAACCCATATGGGGAAAACGAACTACCGTGCCTGATCAGTACAATGAGATCCTGCTTGAGTTCAATCTGTATACCCTCCGCGCAAGGGTATATAATGATGGTATGGCATTCCGTTATGAAAATTCCTCTGCCGCAAAAGAAAGAACTCAATTTCATTTTGCCGGGAATTACACTGCCTGGTATTATAAAGTTGAGGATCATAATATAGGACCTGAGATACTGAACGATGCCGATGGTGATCGGATGCCGGTTATGACCATCAGGGCTGCAGAGAACAGTTATATGGCTGTGCATGAAGCAGCATTGGAATCTGGTGAGCCTTTGCGGTTGCAGACAAAAAAAAGATCTGCTTTATTTACTGTACCATCCCTTGGGGCAAAAGCATGGCGGGTGATCATGTACGGGCGCAGTCCCGGTCAATTGATCGATTCACATGTAATTGAGCTGCTGAATCCGGATCCTCCGTCAGGTGCAGATTTTTCCTGGGTTCATCCAGGGCTGGCTG
>JAHEFC010000467.1 GCA_024640385.1 Sphingobacteriales bacterium | reverse complement strand
ACAGGTAGTTGGAATTGACCTCCCTCAATTGTGTCACCGCAGCTTCCAGTTCACCCCTGCTCTCCCCTTCCACATCGAACATATACACCACAATATCTGCTTCTTTCATCTTCTCCCGGCTCCGTTCCACACCTATCAGCTCGATCACATCCTTACTCTCACGGATACCCGCAGTATCGATCAGCCGGAACAGGATCCCGTCAATATTGATCACTTCTTCAATGGTATCGCGCGTGGTGCCGGCGATCTCACTCACAATGGCACGGTTCTCGTTCAGCAGACTATTCAACAGGGTGGATTTGCCCGCATTTGGCTTTCCCACTATGGCCACCTTCACCCCGTTCTTGATCACATTCCCCAGTTTGAAGGAATGGATCAATTCGGCTACGGTACCATCAATAGTATTGATCAGTTGATATAATTGGCTGCGATCAGCGAATTCCACATCTTCCTGTGAAAAATCCAGCTCCAGTTCTATCAATGCAGAAAATGTGATCAGCTGGTCGCGCAGGGTTTTCAATACCTCAGAGAAACCGCCCCGGATATTTTTTAATGCGGTCTGATGTGAAGCGGATGTATTCGATGCGATCAGGTCAGCCACTGCTTCCGCCTGCGTGAGATCAAGTTTGCCATGTAAGAAAGCCCTCTGCGTAAATTCGCCGGGCTTGGCCAGTCTTGCCCCTAAAGACACAAGTGCATTGATGATCTTTTCTTCAATGAAAGGAGAACCATGACAGGATATCTCAGCCACATCCTCGCCGGTATAAGACTTAGGCCCTTTGAAAATGGAGACCACCACTTCATCCAATACCTTACCCTCATGCCTGAGCGAACCAACGTGCAGCGTATATCCCGCAGCCTGTTTCAGGTCTTTCGAAGGAAAAATGCTGTCGATAATATCAATGGCTTTAGGTCCGCTGAGCCGGATCACGCCTATCGCACTCACCCCATGCGCTGTAGCCAGGGCTACAATGGTATCGTCCCAGGAAGTATACATCCCTGCAAATATAGGAATAGGATAAGGATCGACTCAGATACATCAGAAACCAATACTATGGATTTTTACTTTAGCTACATATCCCGCCGAATTTTCGTCACCTTCAAAGCCAATTCCGTAAAGTATGTTCCCTGCTGAGGCAAGGGCAACAAGACTCAGATCTGGCGGAATAACAGACTGACTCCAATTTTTAACACCGGACTGATAACGCGTGACCAGGTAATTATTCAGATAATATAGATCGATTCCGTTCACCACCGCGGATATCATATTGGGACCATATATCATATCTGTAGCAACCCGGCCTATCAGGCATTCTGACTTCGTGGTCAACGACCCAGGATCCAGAAATTCTGCCTGGTTGACCTTGGTGGATTGGCCACCAACATTTCCACCCGCAAATACGATCTGGTTTCCAACCAATGACGAACTGATGCCAGTTCTTGGTATGGAGAGGTCCATAACAGACCATTGTCCGGTATTCAGGTCATAGATGTCTATCCTGCCTGTAACAAATCCAAATTCAGTACTACCACCTGCGAAAAACACCTTTGATCCCGACGATACGATCGAAATGCCAGCTCTGGCTTGCGACAATTTTGCCGTAGCCCAGGTTTTTGTGTTCAAATCATAAATATCCACCACATCCAGGCTCTCATTAAACCTGTTTAGCCCACCGGCGAAAAACACTTTATTACCGGCCACTTCACAGCTGATGGATGACCTTGCGGCACTGAGCCTGGCTTTAGACATGGTTTTTGAAGAAAGGTCAAAAATATCAACAACATCAGTAACATCATTCAGTAATATGCCTCCCGCGAAAAACACTTCATTGTTACTTAAGGCAATTCCAATTCTTCCGCGGGCCTGTGAAAGCACATTCTTTACAGTAGTTTTAGAGACCATATCATAGACATAGAAATTCGGAGAGTAAACATCAGCCCCACCCCATCCATCGTCCTGCTCTGTCCGGCCACCGGCAAAAACAAGGTTCCTTGCTCCTCTTGCTAATGACACATCGACAGGTACTGACTCATCCAGTGTAGTTTCCAATTGAAAGCTCGAATTGACAATAGACATCCCCGGATTAC
The DNA here is from genome assembly GCA_024640385.1 of Sphingobacteriales bacterium. Taxonomy (GTDB): domain Bacteria; phylum Bacteroidota; class Bacteroidia; order Chitinophagales; family Chitinophagaceae; genus Pollutibacter. The sequence continues at coordinate 1,043 of JAHEFC010000467.1, read as the reverse complement.
AGGATACTCCCCATTGGGCGGTAATTGCAACTGTATCTCTGGCAATATTACTCTGCATGTCTTTTACCATTAACTCAAAACTGTAAGTCCCGGGTTCAAGTATGATCATACCTGCCCCTGCAAGCTTGGTGTGGAAATACTGTACCGCTGGCCCCGACAGCTTGGTCCAAACATATACCAATGAGTGGCCTGGTCCATCCGGATCATAAGATTTTGAACCATCCAGTTCGAGTTCACGCTGGTCTGGCAGGTAGATGGTGGCATCAGGGCCGGCAATGGCTACAGGTATACTTGAAGTGAGCTTAGGTGGTTCTAACTCATCCTTACAACCCAGGATGATCAAAAACAAAAAAAAGATGTGAACTACCGGGGTGATTATTCTTGTGTTTGGCATAGTCTGGTGTTTTACAATGCAAACTTAGATTCCTGAATCAAGCCGGGGTAGTTATATAGACGAAACTGGATAGACTGGAGATAGAATACAATTATTAGAATACAAACAGTACACCTGACCAGGTAAAAAATTGCCTGATCCCTTCAAAATAAGGTCAGTTTTATACCATAAAATATGGATATGTCGTTCGTCTACGTACTGGTGTTGTATGTCAGGTGCAATCCTGGTTGCCATAAAAATATTAAGTTTAATTTCTACATTAGTACACTGTTCATCAGATCCATTTATTGATATTGAACATCACACTTCATGAAAGCAAACCTATGGCGCATAATGATGATTGTCTTTTTTCTGACCGTACTGGTCGCCATGGATGGTTATGCACAAAAAATCGAAGGGCATATATTAAACTCCAGGAAACAAAAGATCGAAGGCGCTACGCTTAAATTCCTGAATACAAAACTTAGTACGGTTTCTGCCAAAGACGGTTCATTCAGCCTTGCTCTTCCCGGAACACTCACCGGCCTCACACTTCAAGTCAGTTCAACAGGATACCAGACAAAGGAAATTCCCATTACTCAAATATCCGGTGCCGCAGATCTTGAGATCATTTTGCAGGAAGATTACCTGAAACTTGATGAAGTAGTAT
>JAHEFC010000466.1 GCA_024640385.1 Sphingobacteriales bacterium | reverse complement strand
TCATTGTTGCCACCCAGATGATGGAAAGTATGATCGACCGGATCAAACCCAACAGGAGTGAAACCACCGACGTTGCCAATGCGGTCATTGAAGGTGCTGACGCAGTAATGCTCAGTGGTGAAACGGCCACGGGTATGCACCCCGCACTGGTAGTAGAAACCATGCGCAAGATCATCCACGAAGTGGAACAAAAAGAATTCAGATACAACAGGGAGGAAGACCTTAAACCCCTTCCCCACTCACCTACTTTCCATTCAGATGCCATCTGCTATAATGCCTGCAAACTGGCGGAAGACGTAAATGCGGATGCGCTGATAGGTATGACCCAGAGTGGATATACAGCATTCATGCTCAGCAGTTACAGGCCTAAAGCCCCACTGTTCATTTTCACCAAAGAGCGAACCCTGGTGAACCAGCTCAGCCTGAGCTGGGGTGTCCGTGCGTTTTATTACGACGAAGAGGAAAGCATGGATGATATCATCAATGACCAGATCGAGATCCTTAAACAAAGAGGATTCCTCCGCGAAGGAAATGTGGTGGTGAATACAGGCAGCATTCCTATTCAATTACACCTGCCCACCAATATGCTGAAGATCACGAGGGTGGAATAACAATTGACGGATTAGCGAATTAACGGATTGGCGGATTCTCAGGGATTAAAACCGAAGAATCCGCCAATCCGTTAATCCGACAATCCGCCAATTGTTTTAACTTACGCGCTATGAAAAAGCTGTTATACCTGTTATTCATAGTGCTCTGCACTTCGCCGGCAATTGCACAATACAGACTCGATTCGGCCTGGTTCTACGAGAACTATACCAAGGTTGAAAAAATGATCCCCATGCGGGATGGTGTGAAGCTCTTCACATCCATTTATATTCCGAAAGACACTACGGAAATGCATCCGGTACTGATGAACAGAACGCCTTACAGCGCCGGGCCTTATGGCGGAACGTACAGGATGCTTTGGGACGGCTACCATAGTAAATACCTGCGTGAAAATTATATCCTGGTCTACCAGGATGTAAGGGGCAGATTCATGAGTGAAGGCGTGTTCATGGATGTGCGGCCATACAATCCTGCCAAGAAAGGAAATGAAATTGACGAAGCCAGCGATACATACGATACCATTGACTGGCTGGTGAAAAATATCAAAGGCAATAACAACCGGGTAGGCGTTTACGGCATTTCCTACCCCGGATTTTATTCCACCATGGCGGCACTGAGCGGACACCCCTCGTTGAAAGCAGTAAGCCCCCAGGCTCCCGTCACAGAATGGTTCATCGGAGACGATTTCCATCACAACGGCGCTTTTTTCCAGATGGATGCTTTTGCATTTTACAAGGGATTTGGCGTCCCCAGGCCCTACCCCGTACAACAATATAACGGCGGTTACCAGTTCACCAGTTCTGATAATTATGATTTCTTCCTGCGTACAGGAACTTTGAAAAATCTTGCAAAACTGATCGGGGATTCCATTGAATTCTGGAAAGACCTGTATGCACATCCCGATTATGACAGCTGGTGGCAGGCCCGCAACCCCAGGAATTTTGTTGCCGGTATAAAACCCGCAATGCTGGTTGTTGGAGGCCTGTTTGATGCGGAAGACTGCTTTGGTGCCTGGCGTTTATATGAAGCGATCGAAGCAAAAAATCCGGCCACAACCAACAATAAACTCGTGATGGGTCCCTGGTCACACGGCCAGTGGTCCAGGAATACAGGGGCTCCTTCCCTGGGCAACATAGAGTTCGGATCATATACAGGATACTGGTACCAGAACAATGTTGAACTGCCCTTCTTCAATTATTACCTGAAAGGCAAAGGAGTGGACAAACTGCCGGAAGCTACCGTATATATGACGGGTAAAAATGAATGGAGAACCTACTCCCAATGGCCTCCTGCAGGTTCTACGGATAGATCGATCTACCTGCAGCCAGACGGTGGACTGTCATGGTCAAAACCAGCTGCTGCTAAATCTGCAACAAGTTATACGTCTGACCCGGCCCATCCTGTTCCTTATGCCGATGGTGTTCACCTGGACAGAACCACAGAGTATATGAATGATGATCAGCGTTTTGCTTCACGCAGGCCCGATGTACTGAGTTTCCAGACGCCGGAGCTCACAGAAGATCTAACGGTAACGGGTACTGTAATGGCAGACCTTAAAGTGACCATTTCCACCACCGATGCAGATTTTGTGGTAAAACTGATCGACGTTTATCCGGAAAACGAAAAACCTAACCTGAATAATTATCCCATGGGCGGATACCAGATGCTGGTCAGGGGTGAGATCATGCGCGGAAAATTCCGCAAGAGTTACGAAAAGCCGGAACCTTTCAAGCCGGGCGCAGTGGAGCAGGTGAAATTTGAACTGCCTGATATTTCCCATTGCTTCAAAAAAGGCCACAGGCTCATGATACAGATCCAGAGCTCATGGTTTCCGCTGGCAGACAGGAACCCCCAGCAGTTCATGAATATTTACCAGGCAGAAGAAAAAGATTTTGTTCCTGCTCAGATCCAGGTACACCACGACGCCAAAAACAGCAGCTCCATCATTTTGCCTGTTCTTGAAGGGAAATGAACACTATAAAAACTAACCTGATGAGTATAGAGATCTCGCGTAACGAGGATAAGATGAAACTGGCGGTCAGTGAAATGCGGCAGCGCTGGGAAAAATTAAGCCTGGGCGGAGGAAAAAAAGCTATTGACAAACAACATGAAAAAAATAAACTCACCGCAAGGGAAAGAATTGAATATCTCCGCGATAAGGATAGACCATTTGTAGAGATCGGTGCATTTGCCGGCGACGGCATGTACCAGGAATATGGAGGCTGCCCTTCTGCAGGAACCGTGGCAGGCCTTGGATATGTGAGTGGACGGCAAGTTGTGATCGTTGCCAACGATCAAACCGTAAAAGCAGGTGCATGGTTCCCCATAACCGGAAAGAAGAACCTGCGCATGCAGGAGATCTCCATGGAAAACAAACTCCCGATCATTTACCTGGTTGACAGTGCCGGAGTATCTCTGCCTCTGCAGGATGAGATTTTCCCGGACAAAGAACATTTCGGAAGAATTTTTAGAAATAATGCCCGGATGAGCGCCATGGGCATTACACAGATCGCGGCCGTGATGG
>JAHEFC010000465.1 GCA_024640385.1 Sphingobacteriales bacterium | reverse complement strand
GTTTTAGTACAATTATTGACAATATCCCTTACATCAACGAAATATGTCCCGGACTGCAGGCCCGAGATAATGATAGATGATGTATAAGATGTATTTACAGGCCCGCGAACCCGGTAATTATACTGACCGGAGCCCCCGAAAGCAAATATGGTGATCACACCAGTCGCCTTACAACGGGATTCAGCTGTAAAGATAGATGCACTGATGCCCGCGCAATTGCTATTGCCCTGGGCCATCAGGGGCAGTGAGAATATCGTGCATATGGCTATGCCTAATAACCTCGGTTTCAGATATTGGATCAAACGCATACAACCAGGGTTTTTACAAGGGTTTGAATGTTACCTGATTATAACGAAGGGTATGGTTTGCTCAGTATAAAGCCGTTTAGATTATTTCGGTGATTTTCAACAAATTAGTGAGATGGGATTCATTTTTAATTGAAAATCAATGATTTGCATAAACGCTTGAGTTCTAGGTGAAAGGAAAAAAAATGAAGATGCGGTTGGTCAGGGGGCCCAAAAAAAGAACAGTCCCGGGGTAACCGGGACTGTTATATGCAATCTGTTGGTAATTAATATTAAACCCTGAAGTGAGCGAAAGCTTTGTTGGCTTCAGCCATTTTGTGGGTATCCTCTTTCTTTTTGAAAGCGCCGCCTTCCCCTTTGCTGGCAGCTACGATCTCGTTGGCCAGTTTATCGGCCATTGACCTGCCATTCCTATCCCTGGCAAAGCGGATCAGCCATTTGATACTCAGGGAGATCTTTCTGTCAGCCCTTACTTCTGAAGGGATCTGGAAAGTTGCACCACCTATCCTGCGGCTTCTAACCTCTACTGCGGGTGATACATTCTGGAGGGCCCTCTTCCAAATTTCGTATCCATCTTCACCGGTTGTTTTGGCAACCTTATCCAGTGCGTCGTAAAAAATGGTGAGCGAAGCACCTTTTTTACCCTGCCACATCAGGTTGTTCACAAAACGTGACACCAAAGCGTCATTGAACTTCGGATCTGGTGCTATCGGTAATTTTTTTGCTCTTGCTTTCCTCATGGATGATCAGTTTGTATGAGATGGCTTATTTTTTTGCTTTTTCGCGTTTCGTACCGTATTTAGAGCGGCTCTGCTTCCTGTCTTTCACACCTGCTGTATCCAGGCTGCCCCTTACGATATGGTACCTTACACCCGGAAGATCCTTAACACGACCACCACGGATCAGTACGATCGAGTGTTCCTGCAGGTTATGACCTTCTCCGGGAATGTATGCGATAACTTCTACTTTATTGGTAAGACGAACTTTTGCCACTTTCCGGAGTGCCGAATTCGGCTTTTTGGGAGTTGTGGTGTACACACGGGTACATACGCCGCGACGTTGCGGACAAGCGTCCAGAGCCCTTGATTTTGACTTGGCCCTGATGATATCTCTTCCTTTTCTTACTAATTGTTGAATAGTAGGCATTCGTTCCCTGATTTTTAAACGGGAGGCAAAGGTAACAGATTTTTTTTGCGGAGCAAAAAAAATAATGTGATAAATGTGGTGAAAGCGAAGAATGTGGAGAATTATTCTGACCCTTTTCCTCCCTGGCTCTCCTACTCTCTTTTTAGATCTTAAATAACCACGAATGTTTGTCTTCCGTTTCCCCTTCCCTTATCGCATTCAGGCGGTTTTTCAGCTCGGGGGCCGTTTTCCAGCTGTCTGTATTGAATTCCATGACAAAATCCTTGTAACGGAGTTCCCTGATATAGGATATGGTAGCTGCAGTACCGGTTCCAAACACCTCCCTGAGATCGCCGGTTTTATAGGCATCCATTATCCTGTCTATGCTAATGGCAGTTTCTTCCACAGAAAGGCCCATTTCACGGAGTATAGTGATGGCACTGTCGCGGGTCACCCCTGCCAGGATGGTTCCCTGGCCGAGGTCGGGCGTATATGCCGTATTCCCTATCACAAAGAACACATTCATCACCCCGATCTCCTGTACATATTTATGTTCATGGGCATCGGTCCAAAGCACCTGGTCGTACCCTTTTCTTTTTGCTTCCGCGGTGGCCAGCATGGCGCCGCCATAATTCCCGGCAGCTTTGGCATATCCCACTCCCCCAGCCACTGCCCTTACATATTTTTCTTCTACATAGATCCGCATGGGCGCAGTATAATAGGGGCCGGTTGGGGAAAGAATGATCATGAATTTATACCGCTCAGAGGGTTTCACGCCAATCACTTCATCTGAAGCAAACATGAATGGCCTGATGTATAAAGAATGGTCAGCCTTTGCAGGCACCCAATTGCGGTCAAGGTTGATCAGCTCGCGCATCCCATCGATAAAGATCTCTTCCGGCACCACTGGCATCGCCATCCTTTCCGCCGAAATATTAAAACGTTGGAAATTACTATGAGGCCTGAATATGGCGATCTCCCCGTTATGAAGGCGATAGGCTTTGATGCCTTCAAAAATAGACTGGCCGTAATGTATCGCCGCCAGTGAGGGTTCCAGCATCAGTGGCTGATAGGGTTTGATCTGGACCGTGCCCCATTTCCCTTTATCATAATCCACTTCCAGCATATGGTCAGTAAAGTATTTGCCGAAAGGAAGGTTTTCAAGATTGATATCTGCTAACTTGCTCCTTTCTACACGTTTTATCTGTACGGCAGGTGCAGCGATCATATTCGTGTAAATTTGTTACAAAGAAACAAAAAAACTAACACTTATTAGTATCAGACATGGCCGCAGAGGAGCAGAATATTGACATCAACACCATCAGAACATTGTATGGCAACATGCTGTACAGCATTGATAAACAGGAAAAAAAATCAGAGCCCGGGCCCGAAAAGATCAGTCAGAAAAAAATATTGATCCTGCTTCGCGAACATGTATTGCCCGGGGACCCGCTTTATGTTTTCCTGCAGGGAATATTAGGAGCCTGCCGTTTGCAAATGAATGATGTGAATATGGTTGTTTCTTTTCGCCAAAACGGAGACTACCAACAATTGACATCAACATACGGCGCTTCATTTGTCATGTTGTTCGGCATTGAGGCTGCAGACATCAAACTTCCTGTATTTTTCCCGCATTACCAGGTGCAGGGTCATGATGGAGTGAATTATATATCTTCCCCTGACCTGGCCGTTATTGAGAACGACA
>JAHEFC010000464.1 GCA_024640385.1 Sphingobacteriales bacterium | reverse complement strand
CTTTTTGTCGAAAAAATCTTTGAGAGATTCTTTTTCCCGCATCCGCAAATATCCGGTTTTACCGGGTTCAGGTTAGGGAATCGCTTGGAAAGTTGATTTATTTCGATGAACTTTAGGGGAGTAATCTTAATGAAACAAGCTATTTATGAAAAAGGTCCTGTTACCCCTAATCGTGTTCCTTGCCCTGATCGCCTCCTGCAGTAAAAATGATGCTCCTGCCCCTAAAAATATCCTTGACCAGGTTGTAACCAAACAGGGATCAGACAGTGTGGTGACTAAATATACATATGATGCCGCTAACCGTTTTGTTGGCGAAGTGACCAATGACCCGATCAATAACGAAACCTTTACCAAAACACTGGTAAGGGATAACAGCGGCCGTGTTACAAAGATCACGGATGCAGAAGCCAGCAGCACGCCGGGATCAACTGTAACTGATTTTGTTTATCTCGGTGCCACCGATGTCAAACTCAGAAATGGTAAATCCTCTTTCGTTGCACAGGGTACCACGATCTTTGACAGCAGTGCCTATGAGTACAGCGGCACCCAGGTGACCAAGACCAACCATTACTGGTCTACTTCTGCCGTGCCATATACGCTTATCGAATACTATGTTTATACTTACGATGCCAGGGGAAATATCAGCAGTGTGAAATTCTATCAGGTAGGTACTCCCGGCCTCAACGACTTCAAATTGATTTATACTGTTACATACACATATGACGATAAGATCAATCCCCTCCTGTCTAAAGACGATGCCTTGATTGAATATATCGGCAGCCAGTATGTTTGCCCGAATAATATCACCAGTTTGGCGTATAGCGATCCGAACACACCTGCAAATAATTTCACTGCTGCGATCACCTACGAATATCGTAGTGATGGCAGGCCAACTAAAAGCACTACCACTATCGGGGGATCTTCAAGCGTAAGCACATATACTTACCGCTAGTAACTGCCTGATTTGGATAGGTATTTCTTACATTTAGGAATACCAAAATTCAATCAGGTTGAGTACGGGATTCGATCTAAATAATAAAGTTGCCATAGTTACTGGTGCCAGTAAGGGTATTGGCAGGGCTATTGCCATGACGCTGGGCCGGCAGGGCGCTACAGTTATAGTATGCAGCCGGAAGCAGGAAGCCGTGGATGAAACTGCTGAAGCATTCCGGCATATGGGCATCAACGCTACCGGTATGGTCTGCCATATGGGCGACCTGGACCAGGTTCGCGCACTGGTGATGGAAGCCGACAGGAAATTCGGCGGGATCGACATCGTGGTGAATAATGCGGCCACCAATCCGGTATTCGGCCCCATCGTTGATACCGATATGAAAGTGTTCGACAAGATCATGGATGTGAACGTGAAAGGGCCATTGGAACTCTGCAAGCTGGCCTATCCCATCATGAAACAAAGAGGCGGAGGCTCCATCATCAACATCAGCAGTATTGAAGGTCTTACTCCGGGCTTAGGCCTCGGGCTATACAGCATCAGCAAAGCCACCCTGATCGCCATGACGAAAGTGATCGCAAGGGAATGGGGTGCTGATCATGTACGGGCTAATGTGATCTGCCCGGGCCTGGTAAAAACAAAATTCAGTGAGGCACTTACTTCCAGCGATAAGATCATGAAAATGGTCATGGCCAGGCAGGCCCTGCCCCTGGTGGCCGAACCCGACGATATTGCAGGCCTGGCGTTGTACCTGGCATCCGATGCATCGAGGTTCTGTACAGGAGCGGTCTATACACTGGATGGCGGCATGACAATCTAATACCATGGTAGAATTATTTGCTACTGAACAACTGAAAAAACTCGCACCGCGGTACAGGACTTTCATTGAGAAAGAACTTTATCCCCTCGAGATCGCATTGGTGAATATCCCCTTCAGGGAAGCCGGGCCCATTCTGCAACAAAAAAGGGAACTGGCAAAAAAACAAAAACTTTGGGCGCCCTTTCTTCCTAAGAAAGAGGGCGGAGCGGGACTGACACTAACTGAATTCGGGCAGATCAGTGAACTTATGGGCACTACGCCATTTGGCCACTACGTATTCAATTGCAATGCACCTGATATTGGCAATATAGAGCTGATGCATCGTCATGCATCTGCTTCACTGAAAAAAAAATACCTGCTGCCGCTGGTGCAGGGAAAGATCAGGAGCTGCTTTTCCATGACCGAGCCTGGATCTGCCGGATCCAACCCGGTAGCACTTGAAACTACGGCTATACGTGAGGGTGATCAATATGTGATCAACGGCCTGAAATGGTTCACAACAGCTGCAGACGGAGCTTCATTTGCCATTGTGATGGCCGTTACCAATGCAAGTGCCTCGCCCTATGAGCGGGCAAGTATGATACTGGTGCCCACGGATACTGCCGGATTCAATATTATCAGGAACATACCCATCATGGGCGAAGCCGGTGAGGGGTATATGAGTCATGCTGAGATCGAATACAATAACTGCCGGGTACCTGTTTCCAACCTGATCGGGGAAGAAGGCAGTGGGTTTGTGCTGGCCCAGGAGAGGCTTGGCCCCGGCCGCATCCATCACTGCATGCGCTGGATAGGGATCTGTGAGCGGGCGTTCGAACTCATGTGCGAAAGGGCCAGGACCAGGAATATGGGTGATGGCACTATGCTGGGCGATAAGCAGACCATTCAAAACTGGATCGCAGAAAGCCGGGCTGAGATCAATGCTGCACGATACATGGTGCTGCACACTGCCCACAGGATCGATCAGGAAGGAGCGAAGGCTGCAAGGCCGGACATTTCAGCGATCAAATTCTTTGTAGCCGATGTACTGATGAAGGTATTGGACAGATCGATCCAGGCACATGGTGCACTTGGCATCACAGATGATACCCTGCTTTCATTCTGGTACCGGCACGAAAGGGGGGCCAGGATCTATGATGGTCCGGATGAGGTGCACAAATCTTCCCTGGCCAGGTCGATCCTGAAAAATAAAAAGGCATGAGTGCAGAACCGGAATACCTCGATAAGCCTGTGGCTGTAAGGGCGAATGAATCGCCCGATATGGGAAAATTAAAGGCTTACCTGGCAGGCAGACTTATAGGTGAGTTCGATGACCTGCAAATAGAACAGTTTCCGGGAGGGTATTCCAATCTTACCTTTCTTTTAA
>JAHEFC010000463.1:413-3150 GCA_024640385.1 Sphingobacteriales bacterium | reverse complement strand
GATCTATTTGACCAATGGGCCGGGCTTGAAGCCAGCGGACAATTCCGCTTTACACCTCCCACATTAAGCATTATGGCTTTCCGTCAGGCCATGAGGGAACTGGAAAAAGAAGGCGGTATCAAAGCACGTGAATGGAGATACAAGGAAAACAAACGAGTATTGGATGAGGGGATGTCTGCCCTCGGATTCAAACAGTACCTACGTCCGGAAATACAAGGCCACATCATCTCTTCATTTCTTTATCCCAACGATCCCAATTTTAATTTTGAACGCTTCTACAAAAAACTGAATGATCGCGGGTTTGTCATATATCCCGGAAAGCTGAGTAAAGCAAATGCCTTTCGGATAGGAAATATCGGGCAGATATTCCCGGATGATGTGCGTGGGCTAATTCTCGCAATAAAGGAAGTCCTCGCAGAAGAAAAGATACAGGTTAACAAATGACAGAACGTGCAAAAACTTAAAGGTGCTGAAGAAACGTACCGCCCAGGATATTTCCAGGTTATTATATTTGTAAGCATGCTCGGTTGCTTTGCCTGCCAGCAAAAGCAAACCAAAACGCCTAAAGCAGTTTTTATCATTGCGGATGGTATTCCGGCAGACGTGATCGAAAAACTCGATCTTCCCGTTATAAAAGAAATTTCAAAAGAAGGCGCCTATACGCGTGCCCACGTAGGGGGCGATAAGGGGAGTTATTCACAAACGCCCACTATCTCTGCCGTTGGATATAACAGCTTGCTGACTGGCACCTGGGTTAATAAACACAATGTTTGGAACAACGACATTGAGGCACCAAATTACAACTACTGGAATATCTACCGGATAGCCGAAACATACAATCATGATTTAAAGACAGCAATATTTTCAACATGGGAGGATAACAGGACCAAACTTATTGGAGAGGGACTAACCGAGGCCGGTAATACCAAACTTGATTATTCATTCGATGGGTTTGAAAAAGATACGATTCGATTTCCACACGACACCGCCAGGCTCTTTATACATCATATCGATGAACTAGTGGTTGAAGAAGCATCCCGTTACATTCTTTCCGAAGGGCCTGATCTTTCCTGGGTTTATCTTGAGTTTACCGATGATATGGGCCATAAGTTTGGCGATAGTCCCCAATTCTATGACGCTGTTATCAGCCTGGACGGGCAGTTGGGAAAAATCTGGAGTTCAATAAAAAAAAGAGAGACGGATTTTGAAGAAGACTGGCTAATCGTAGTCACCACTGATCATGGACGCAACGAGGAAACCGGAAAAAAACATGGTGGGCAATCAGAAAGAGAACGGAGTACGTGGATTGTCACCAATTACAGCAAGCCTTCGAAAAACTTTTTTGAGAACCCTGGGATCGTAGACATTATGCCATCCCTTTGCAATTATCTGCAGATTCCAATACCTGATAAGGTAAAGAAAGAAATTGACGGAGTACCGTTCATTGGGGACGTTTCGGTACACAACCTAGAAGCAAAACTCTCCGGCGACAAACTTATTCTGACCTGGAAAGACCTCGGACAGAGAAGCGGCGAAAAGGCCAAAATATTTCTAACTACATCGAACAATTTCAAGAACGGCGACGACGACACTTATCAGGAGATCGGAGAAACAGACGTTCATGCAGAAAAGTTTGAGGCAAACCTTCCCGGAATGCAGGCAGGTTTCTATAAGATTTTATTCAAAACTCCGCATCAGTATGCTAATGTTTGGGTGTCTCCACAGTCAAATAATTCCAAATGAATTTGTTTGATCGCGCAAATCGATATCCCGGATACGTTGAGAAAGCTACGCATGAAACTTAGGACCTGTGAATCGTTTCTTGGCTGACAGGTGCCACCAAACCAGCAGTATCAGAAAGGTGAACCCAACCAGAATGGGTGCATAGTTTACCGCCAGCCATGAAAAGTTTTCATTCCAGGGCACTGCGGCAGGTTCAAAGGGCATGATAAAATAGACTGCTATCACCAGGATTTCCAACGCGGCTATCAGGTTCATCCATTTGTATTTTTTGCCCAGGTTCCATGGACCGGGGACGAACCGGTTACCCGCGCGCCAGCGCAACCATATGGGTATCAGGAAAGCCAGATACAGACCTATAACACCGATTGAAACAACTGCGTAAAATGCCGTTGGGGTTCCCCTGGGACTCTTCCAAAGTGCCGGCAGCGTAATCAACACTCCCAATATAGCGGATGCCAATACAGCATTTTCAGGAACGCGATGCTTGTTCACTTTTGACCAATACTGATGACCTGGCATTCCGCCATCGCGTGAAAAAGCATACATCATACGTGAACAGGAAGTAAGGCAGGCCAATGCACAAAAAAATTGTCCAACGGTGGAAATTACCAGGACGAACTTAAACATCATGGGTGTCAGGGCAGTGTACAAAATCGAAATGACCGACCCTGCTCCGAAAGGATTCACCGCAGGATCGAATGAACTTACAATTTCAGGCTTAGTAGCTACATAGAGGAATGCCAGCAAAAGTATATACCCACCGGCCGCAGAATAGAAAATAGACTGCCAGATTCCTTTAGCTGCTGATACATCAGCGCCCTGCGTTTCTTCGGAAAGGTTTGCCGAGGCATCATATCCCGTGATGGTATATTGGGTCAGCAGGAACCCGATGGGCAAGACATACAGCCAGTAAGTGGCCCCCCCGTTAAAACCGGAATTGTTTATCTGTATGGTAAATATCCATTTTATGCTTTGATGTTCTGCTGGGGTAATG
>JAHEFC010000463.1:0-403 GCA_024640385.1 Sphingobacteriales bacterium | reverse complement strand
GCTGAATGAATTAAGGACAGTAATTACCACCATGATGGCAACAAACCAAAAGAACTGCTGGTTGATGTAATCACCCTCCAGGAAACCGGTTGCATACGTAGCGGAATACGATCCAAGCGTGATGTTCAGGAACGTCGCCGCACCATAACCAACGGAAGCGGTAACTGCCAGCAGCCCGATAAAATTCAGCCAGCCGGTAATAAACCCTGCCTCAGCGCCACCCAGCTTGGAAGCCCACCAGTAAATTCCCCCAGAAGTAGGATAAGCAGAAGCAAGTTCCGCCATACAAAAACCGATGACCAGAATAAATGCAGAAATCAACGGCCAGCCAAAAGCGATCGCCACTGGTCCACCATTATTCCAGGCCTGACTAAACGTTGTAAAACATCCGGTCAGGATAGAG
>JAHEFC010000161.1 GCA_024640385.1 Sphingobacteriales bacterium | reverse complement strand
GGATTTGAGTCCAATTTCCAATGCAGGGGGAAGATCTCCTCTGTGGGTAAAATAGATGCTTAATGCGATCAGCGCTTTGGTCTCTCCCAAGGGGTATTGTATGGATCTTGAAAGATCCAGGGCCCGGATCGCATAGCTGTAATTGGAATCCGGAAATTCACCCCGGTATGCTTCTGCCAGGTGGGTCATCAGCAATGCCCTGGCCCTGGGATCAGAGGTTTTGGACAACAGTGATTTGAGACTGTCTACCTGCTCTATGGTAACATTCTGAGCAGATGCGCCGGTAATGCAAGACAGCATCAAAAAAATGATGATCGTAAGTTTGAAGAAAGAACGATGCATCACAAAAGATAAAATTTTTTTTGGGAAAGATATACCTGGCGTGCTGGGTTTGGGGTTTTAGGAAAGGGAGGAATTGCAAGAATTAGCTAATTGACTAATTCGCTAATCCGCCAATTCCTTCAACGCCACCCAACAGCAGGTGTTATTATGAAATTCGTTGTTGCCATGGTTGGTACGGCCAAATTCACCGTAAGTAAAGAAACCAGCCATAGGCACATTGAATACTTTTCTTACACCTTCGATCTCATCACCGATCATTGGACCTAATTGCTCCAGCCTGCCGGCACAGGAGAACATGAGCAGGGCATCCGGATCGGGCATTTCCTCCTGCTTCACCCGCTCCGCATTTCTACTCACTTCTTCAATGATCTCAAAATCGGGGGGAAGTGTCAGGCGGATCTTTTCGCCTTCTTTGATGTTTCCAAGATTCACAACAGCCTTGGTTTGCCAGTTGAATTGCCCCAGGCTGCGCATCACCGGATCGCCTTTATCACGGGAAAGGCTGAATAATATGAAAGGTGCCAGGAAGGTCTCAGCTTCTTCCGAGGTCAGGTCAAGTCCCATAAACTTTATGATCATATCAGTAGCGGGCTGATGATCGATCTCGTATATCCAATTCTCTGTTGCTTTGGTAATGGTTTTTTCAGTTCCCACCGATATTTGGCCGGAAGCGGCCTGGCCTTTCATCTGGATCTTATCACCATCCAATACCAGCAATAAAATACCACGGTTGGTAGACAGTTGATTGGTAAATACGATGGTGTCAGTATACGTATTATCATCGGCAGCCCTGCCGCCCCAAATCACCACATCTTTTCCCGCCACACCTTCAATGGCCCGGAGTATGGGCTCTCCCACCGCCGCTGCATTCAGCACATTAATACCTATGGAGATCAGGAACAAAGGATTGTTGAATTGCTGTTTTGCTTTGCCGGCCATCGCTGCGGCAAGTGTCAAAGCATCCTGATCACGGTAATCTTCAAGCATGATGGAAAAATGGGCGGGGTTCATATCCAATAAAAGAACAGCAATGGACCCTGATCCAATCTCGCCGTCAATGAACTCACCGCAAGAGGTAGCGCCAAATACGGCGATACCCCGTTTATCAAAGAGCTGACAAACGCGATCGATGTCTTGCTTGATGGAGCTGAATATAAAAGCCAGGGTGGGCTTGTAGTTTCCTGCCATAGCTTGTTCAAGAGCGATTTCAATTTCTTCGGGGGAAGATCCCCTGATCGATTTTGCCTTCATATCATTAAGTTGAAGAACCCATTATCAAGATACTGGTAATTGAATAATAAACTCAGTTCCTTCTCCTTCTTTCGTTTCCACCTTCAATTCTCCTCCATGCGCCTTAACGATATCATAACTCAAACTCAGGCCCAGACCAGTGCCCTCGCCCGTGGGTTTGGTAGTGAAGAAGGGCTGGAAGATCTTATCAACTACTTTCTGTGGGATACCGGTGCCGTTATCTGAAACAGCAATGAACACCTTACCATTGTCTCTGCGGGTAGACAGCCTGACAGCTGGTTGATAGCCTTTGACAGACTGCTTTGCTTTTTCATTCACTGCATAAAATGCATTGCTGATAAGATTGAGAATAACACGACCGATCTCCTGCGGCACCACATTGATCTTGCCGAGTTCCGGATCTGGTGTAAAATTGAATTCACTGTTGAACGATTTTTCCCTGGCCCGAAAACCATGATAAGCCAATCGAAGGTATTCATCACATATTGCATTAATATCTGTCAGCTCTTTTGTTCCACTGCCGCTACGTGTATGTTGCAACATACCTTTTACGATAGCATCGGCGCGTTTGCCATGCTGGAGTATCTTTTGTTCATTCTCCAAAAGCATCAGCGAGATCTCCTCTGCGTCTCCCATATCCCCGCGACTAATCGCATCTTTCAACTCTGCGTTTAACTCTGTGTTGATCTCGGCAAAATTGTTCACGAAGTTCAAAGGATTCTGTATCTCATGCGCAATACCAGCCGTGAGTTCACCAAGACTTGCCATTTTCTCAGCCTGTATCAGCTGCTTTTGTGTGGCCTGCAGTTCCGATAGCGCATCCTCTGCTTTTTTCTTGGCTTCTTTGATCGCGATCAGATCCTGTTCGGCTTGCAGGGCATGGGCCTCTGCAATTTTCAGGTCGGTGAAACGCGTAAAGGTAAGATTGAATACTGCAGCGAATCGCTCCAGTAATTGTAAGTTTTCTGCAGGCTGAGGTTCAGGTGAAGCAATTCCTATCAGCCCCTTACTGAAGTAGGCAACATGCTGCACCCTTCTTTTCTGCTCCAGTCCGCCTTTGAAGGGAACATTCAGAACATCATGGAGATAATGGAAATAATTTTGCAGTTCTTCGCCCTGCATATCGATGATCAGGGTTTTGAGTTGCTTCTTCCATCCTTCATACATTTTGAACAACGACTGGTTGTTGTTGAAATTTCCATTGAATCCCATGCTGACCCTGCTGCCGTCTTCATCCGTGACCCAGGCTTCCATATCGCCATTTTCCTCTTTGATAATGATGATGTACAGCCTGTTGGGTTCGATACCCAGCGACATCAGTTGCCTGAACATAACGGCAGCCGTTTCAGCCAGCTCATCTGACTTCTGCATAGACATCGTTCTTGAACGCACTTTCTCCAATGCAGTTTCTACCTGTGCTTCTCTTGCCTGTGCTTCCGCTTTTTGCAGGTCAAGGAATCGGGTATATGATTGTTCGAGTACAGCTCCGAATCTTTTGAGTACGGCATTGTCATCATCTGAGAATATCTTACCATGATGGTTTGTGATTCCGATGGAGGTGTACCGGTTCACTACTAACGATCTTGTATAACCGCCTTCCCTGCCCTGCAGTTCCAGTTTTCTTTCTTCGCTGTTCTGGTTCCAGGGAGGGTACCGGAACATATGTCTCAGGAATTCATCCTTGTCTTCTTTTGCGTAATGCTCTGTATAGAAAGGTTCGCGTCGTAGTATGGCATCATGTAATCCTGTAAACGTAGGCCGGTTGAGGAACGGTAATCTCACTTTCTGCACATAATCTGCAGCACCGGCAGCGGCCCAGAACGGAAGGTCATCTTTCACTTCATCGTTGATGGCAATGAACATGCCTCCATCGATATCGATGTTCATCTTCAGCAGTTGCTGAGCGGCCACATTGACTACATCCTGCAGTTCGTCTGTATGGTGCATGGCCAGGCTGCGTGAACGCACTCTTTCCAATGCAGCTTCCACCTGCGCTTCCCTCGCCTGGGCTTCAGCTTTCTGAAGATCCAGGAAGCGGGTATAGGTTTGCTGGAAAACATTTGTGAATCGGAGCATTATCTCGATTTGCTCATCGGTCAGCTTTTCGCCGCCCACAATTAATATGTACCCTTCTTTGAAATTAAAATTGTGTAATACAAGTCTGGGCGGGGAAATGGCGAGCAATTGCTGCAAGGTTATCGGGAAATTGGTGCTTCGCTCTGCAATAAAAGTCTGGTGCTTTATGGTTTGCACTTCGTCCATCTCGATCACCGAAAATGGCTTTCTGCTTTTCCACCATTCCAGCACTGTTCTCATTTCTTCTGTCTCAGTGTGTATAATGCCAACTGGCACAGGCATTATTTTTCCTGTACCTGGATTGGGGGTATAGTTCCAACCAGTTTTTTCATCAGCATCAAATAACACATAACCACTGGTGAGGGAATTGATTCCCAGCTTGGTCATTTCATTACAGAGCAGTTCGCCAGCTTCCAGCAATTCATTACTTTGCTGCATAGCCATTGTTCTGGCCCGCACTCTTTCCAGTGCCAACTGAATCTGACTTTCCCGGGTCTGGGCTTCAGCTTTTTTCAGATCAAGAAAACGTTTATATGTCTGTTCAAATACCCGTGTGAACCTGGCCAGCACCGACTCTGCTTCAGCACTCAGTGGAGTAATTGAATTAATGTTGAGATAACCATGCGAAAAATTCCCGCAATAAAAGATGATAGAGTCCGGGGCATTTCTTGTAATTTCTTCCGCCTCTTTATTGCCCATATAAGGCAGCGTAAATTCAATTGTCCGCTTCAATTCTTCGCCGCTTACCAACTGTTTGAAAACAGGCACACGTTGCTTCCAGGCTTCATACCTTGCATCTAATACGGGCTCACCTTTTAATGGGAGATTGAATGGTTCTAAATAATCTCCCGAGGGTGTTGTTGTCCAGCCTGTTTGGATCTTGTTTACTTCGTCAATTTCTACATATCCGGTTTCAAAGAACTCTTGTGTTATGCCTAAACTCTTGAGTTCATTATACATTACAACGGCAACATCCCCCAGCTCTGTACTTTTCTGCATGGCCATGGTTCTGCTTCGCACCCGTTCCATAGATGCTTCTATCTGCGCTTCTCTTGCCTGTGCTTCGGCCTTCTTCAGGTCATTAAAACGTGTATAGCTTGAGTCAAACACCTTTCCGAAACGGTGAAGTATTTCAAATTTCTCATCTGTCAACGATTCATTGCCTACCACCTCCAGTGCGCCAAAATTGTTGAACGACGCTGAAAAAACCATTTTCTTATTTTCCCTGACCAGTTTTTTCAACTCATCCGGCAGTTCGGGATATTCTTTAAAAAACAGTTTTTCAAACTTCTTTTTTTCCGTTCCTGTTAAAGAAAAAATCCATTTGGGATCTTTTGCTTTCCAGGCGGGAACGATAGAATTAAAAAATGGCGGATAAAAAGGAAGGATCTGTAAGGGCCTGGCCGGTTTGTTCCTCTCGTCACTGGCTATCCAGAGTGTATTGGTTTTTTCAGCAGGGCTGTGGATCCAGATAATGCAACTGGCCAGTGAAAAATCAAGATGATTTAGTTCCCTGAATACTGTTGCCACCA
Organism: Sphingobacteriales bacterium; assembly: GCA_024640385.1. Taxonomy (GTDB): domain Bacteria; phylum Bacteroidota; class Bacteroidia; order Chitinophagales; family Chitinophagaceae; genus Pollutibacter. Next base: position 3,450 of record JAHEFC010000161.1, on the reverse strand, counting down.
GTTCGGCCAGTTCATCCGAATGCTGCATGGCCATGGCCCTGGCCCTTAGTCTTTCCAATCCCAATTCGATCTCAGCCTCCCTGGTCTGGGCCTCTGCTTTTAGCAGATCATTAAAACGGGTATACGTGAGGTCAAATACTTTTCCGAAACGACTGAGTATATCAATATTGGTGTCTGAAAGCGGAACTTCTCCAACCGTTTGCAGGCCCCCGAAATTGGAAAAGGTGAAACTGACCACATATTTTTTCATGGCTCTCGAAGCCGCCTGTGCTGCTGCGGGTACCCTCCTGAATTCTGTTTCATTGAATAGATATTCATCGTAGACTTTCTTTTCCCGGCCGGCCAGCACATAAACATCTTTGGTTCTCCTGGCCTTCCATCCTTTCATCATGGCATGATGAAAAGGATAATCTTCAAACAACATGTGATAGGACTCAGGTGCCTGGTTGATATCCGGGTTGGCTGCCCATACCGTGTTCGACAGGGAAGATTCATCAATGATATTGATCATGCACCAGTTCAGGGCAAAATCAAGTTTGGTCAATTCTTTGAATACCGTGTCCACCAGTTCAGATAATTCAGTGGATTTCTGCATGGCCATGGCCCTGGCTCTAACCCTTTCCAGGGCCGCTTCAATTTCGAGTTCCCGGTTCCGGATTTCCAGCTCTGCAGTACGGCGTTTAACTGCATCACGGAGTTCAAGATTTTCCTTACTGAGCTTTTCAAATGCAACAGTTTCACCTTCGCCAGTTCTGACGTCGGGTAGGGATCCGTGCTGCTGCACTACTTTCCACTTATTTTTTGCTTGCCTCAGCAAAGTGGAAATGCGTATCCTGGAATAAAATGTCCATTTCCCGTTTACGAGAATATACACGTCGGCCAGTTCGTTGACAAGTATAAGATCATTGACCGGTGATAGTTTTATTTTTCTGTTCCGGAATTCAGTTTTTCCTTTTATTTCTTTTACTGAATTCTTTAACCATATAAGTGCTTCCTGCTTGTTGTTTACGAGCTCAGTTTCTGAAGTACCGATCAGTTTGTAGTCGTCGTCCAGCAGCGAACCAAATTGTCGAATCTTTCCCTCGAAATAACTTTTCCAGTATTCCAGGTACACCTGCTTTAGTTCTTTTTCAAGGTTTTTGGTCAACGTCATGCCCTTTCAATTAACCGGTAAACTAATTATAAATTCAGCACCTTCACTTTCTTTTGTTTGCACCTTCATTTCACCCCCATGTGCTTTCACGATATCATAGCTCAAACTCAATCCAAGTCCGGTTCCCTGGCCCGTAGGTTTGGTGGTGAAGAAGGGTTGGAAGATCTTGTTTTTGATATTTTCCGGGATGCCGTTGCCATTATCTCTAACAGAGATAATTAGCGAATTAGCTAATTGGTTAATTGGCTGATTCTTTGAAGCATTGTCCATTCTTGTGCTTACTGTTACTTCAGGTTCATAGCCTTCGCCGATCTTTTTTTTCTTTTCATCCACGGCATAGAATGCATTGTTGATCAGGTTCAATAATACCCTGCCGATATCCTGCGGAATGATATTGATGTTGCAGATGCTTTGATCGAATTCTGTTTTAATGCTGGCGTTGAAGGATTTGTCCTTTGCTTTTAATCCATGATAAGCCAAACGTAAGTATTCCTCGGCCAGTGCATTGATGTTGGTGGGCTCTTTTACACCACTGCCTTTTTGGCTGTGTTGCAGCATGCCCTTTACAATGGCATCGGCGCGTTTACCGTGGTGGTGGATTTTTTCATTATTATGGAAAATATCGTCTAGCAAATCATCCAGTTCCTCAGTTTTGACTTTTGATTTTTGACTTTTGACTTCTTCAATAAGTTCTCTATTCACTTCCGAAAAATTGTTCACGAAATTCAACGGGTTCTGGATCTCATGTGCGATACCCGCCGTGAGTTCTCCAAGCGATGCCATTTTTTCGGACTGGATCAGTTGGGCCTGTGTGGATTTTAAGTTGGATAGAGTGTTTTCAAGTTCCCTGTTTGTTTTCTGCTTTTGCTTGTTATTCCGGTATAAGATCATCGCGATTACAGAAAAAACGAGCAGTCCCGCGAGCAGACCGTATGATCTGACCCTGCTTTGATATAGTTCCTGTTCTTTTTCGAGGTTACGTAAACGGAGTTGCTCTTGTAAGTTCAGATTCTGAAACTCTGCCAGGCTATTGATCCTGGCATTGTTGATGCTGTCTTTAGTTGTCAGGGCAAGTCCCTGGTAACTGACTGCACTGTCGTGCTGATCATTTAGTTTATATGCCAGGGAGAGATATTCATATGCCATACCCTTGTCAACAGTGGATAATGATACTGAGCCCACTATTTCCATTGCCTGTTTGAATTTCAGGGCATAGTACAATGCCGAGTCCTTGTAGCGTTGGCCAAGGTAGTATTTGGTCAACCGGTAATAATTCTGGGCAAGTCGTCCCGTAGGGTTTCCGTATTCATTAGCGGTTTGTATCCCGTAGTATAGATTTTCCAGTGCAAGGGTTGGTTCATTTTTTTCAAAATAAAGAGCCCCTATATAAGATTGTATGGCAGGAAGAAATCTCTTTAGAACAGGATCCTGTGCAATTCGCGCTGCTTCTTTTTCGAATATAAGGGACGAGTCGATCCAGTTATTATCCAGGTAAGTTCTACCCAGTCCTAAGTTTGCCAGTAATATACGCTGGGCATTGCCTACCTGTTTACCCAGCCTCAGGGCCTCGCGGTAATGGAAAACCTGTTGCGTAGTGTTCCGCGTTGGCGTCATCAGGTTAGCGAAAGTGTGGTGTGCATAAGCCAGTACAAGTGGTTGGGAATTTGCGGGGGAGCCGCTCCAGTTTGAAAGCCAGTTATCTTTTTCCTTACCCTGGTTTTCGGCAAGGGAGAATGCCTGCAGCAGGTTGCCCAGTGACTCGGCATAACGTCCGCTACTCAATTGCTGGTAAGCGAGGGAGACCAGGCATCTGGCCTCGGCCAGTTTTTTGCTATGTTTCCTGGAAAGTCGTAGACCTTCTTCTATATAGTATCGGGCAGAGTCCCTGTTTGATTCTTCGTAATGGTCATACAGATCCCAGTATGCATTGATCCTTACGGAATCATGCGTTGCCTGACGGATGATCTGCCTGAGACTGTCTGCCTTATTGCCCTGTGCAAGGGAAACCGAAGGCATGCAAAAAAGCAGGGCCACTATGTTAGCGATGAGTAGTTTTTTCATGGGAACAAAGACTGTTTGATCCATTTCAATCTGCATTTTCCGCGATATATAGTTTGTATATGCCGGCGAGGCGATGGGCGTCATTGCGTTTTTGGTCTGAACAGGCTGATAACAGCAAAACAAATAATGGAAAAAAGAAGGCGCTCAGTTTGCTCATGTGGATGATTATGGCGGTTACTATTTCGTTTTTTGAAAGCGTTCTGTTCATTGCTACCCATCAAAGCGGTATAACCGAC
>JAHEFC010000160.1 GCA_024640385.1 Sphingobacteriales bacterium | reverse complement strand
GCTATCATTCAAAACTTATCGCGAAAATATGCAGTTCCGGTTAAATACACTGCGGAGATGTCCTGTTTCCTTGTCTTATTTGACAAGCTTCCCGTCTTTGAAAAAGAAATTCCTGACCATCTTGTCTGTAAGTGAGGGAAAGAATTTATTCATGAAGATGGTGCGTTTACCCGTAAAGGTTAGCACCAGGGTTCTTTTTCTTCTTTCCATAGCATGCAGGATGTGGTCCGCGCATTCACTGGCTGTCATCATCGCCCCCTCATCCATGGGGGATTCACCCTGTTGGTCACCCGTTTTGTTCAATGCGGCATTACGTATGTTGGAACTGGTAAAGCCCGGGCAGACCCACATCACGTTGACGCCACTGTCCAGTAGTTCCGTACGCAGGGCCTCCAGCCAACCCTGGAGGGCAAATTTAGATGCCGAATAACCACTTCGTCCGGGCAGTCCACGGTATCCGGCAATGGAAGATACGCCTACAATGGTGCCTTTTCTTTCCTTGATATAGGGGAGGGCAAGTTTGGTACAGTATACAGATCCGTAGAAATTGATGTTCATTACCTTTTCGATCACGGAAAGGTCCAGGTCTTCCACCAATGCCCTCATAGATACCCCGGCATTGTTGATGATCATGTCTATCCCTCCAAATGTCTGCACCGTGCTTTGGATCAGCTTTTCACAGTCTTCCAGCCGGCTAACATCGGCTACCTGGGTATGCAGTGTTTTGCCCGGGAACTCCATCTGCAAATGATAGAGTTTATCAAGATTACGGCCGCAGGTGGCCACTTTGGCGCCTTTTTGCATCAGGGCATTGACCAGGGCTTTACCTATTCCATCTGTTCCGCCTGTTACTATTACTATTTTATCTTGAAAAAATCCGGGCATTTGCTTTTATTGAGGGGGCAAAGTTAATTGATTTTGTGCAGGAGGGATATTTGGGGCAGGTGGCAGGTGGCAGGTGGCAGGTTGCAGTGTCTGAATAAAATCTGGAAAAGCTTTGCAGGCATGAAAGTTTGTTTGAATTTATTTTTTCCCTTATTTTTGCACTCCCTTTTCGGGGGGTGATGCCTAAAAACGGCTAAATGATCTCGTAGCTCAGTCGGTAGAGCAATACACTTTTAATGTATGGGCCCTGGGTTCGAGTCCCAGCGGGATCACGGAAGAACGTAAAAAAAAACCACGCTGGTCGTGGTTTTTTTTATTGATTTCTTGCCAGCTCAGCGAGCTATTTCACCATTCCAAGTTCAGTTTTTTATTGTTCAGCCTTTTATAGTTCAGTAGCCGTGGCAGCCATGCAGGGTGAGAAGTTCAGGGAAATATTGCTGCGGCCACTTGGGGCATGACATTATTTTCAACGTGGTCAAGGTTTTCCTGCCTTGCATACAATGATCATTACTGATATATATCATAAAATTTAAGGCCTGAATAAGTGTAATTTTTCCTGATCTATTCTTTCAGGAATTTCAGTCATCATTTAATATCAGTAAAATGAGAAATTTCATTAAAATGGCTGCGGTGATTGCACTGTTCATATCAGTGTTTTCTTTCATTTTACCACAAGATCCCTGGGTAGTTCCGGAGAAATATGAAAAAATGAAGAACCCGGTTTCACCGGATGAAGCTTCATTGAAAGCCGGCAAGGCCTTGTATAATGATCATTGTACTGCCTGCCACGGGAAAAAAGGGAAAGGCGACGGGTATAAAGCAGAGCACATTAATACAACGCCCACTGACTTTACATCATCCAATTTTCAGAAGCAATCAGACGGGTCACTGTTATATAAGATCTCTTATGGCCATAAGGATATGCCTGCATTTAAGAAAAGAATTCCGGATAATGCAGATGTGATCGAAGGTTCTTTTGGCAAAACACGAAGTCCCGGCGACCTGATAAATTACCTGCGCACATTCGCAGTCAAATAGATCTGCCAAGAAGCGTTATTCAAAGATCCTGTTTCGTTTGGCGCTGATCCGTCAAACGAATGATTCATCGACTGCACTCAATGTAATCTGGCTAAAGCTTTTTCGGGCTATTTAAATTCTTTATATATTTAGTATGTGGCAGACGGCATTTTGCTCCCGTACGCAGCTTGGCCGTAATTTAGTTTTCGTCCAGATCAGCAGATACATAAATCCTTAAAATACATTTCATGTCTAAAAAGCCACAACAAACAATTTCCCTGGGTAATTTCAATTATGGCTCACTGCAATCATTGATGGTTTTTTTCCAGGTTCCTCTTGACTCAGTTACTCCGTTATTGAAAGGAAAAGGACTGAAACCAGGTTCCTTCGAAGGCCAGGCATTGGTCAACCTGAATTTTGAACGTTATGCAGGGTTTGGCAGTACCTATTCTTCATATGTTGACGAAGTGGAATTCAATGTGGTGGTTTTCCCGGAGTTTCGGGAAGGTACTGAGCCAGAATTGACGGTAGCAGGTTATCTGAACGGGCAGGACCAGTCTAAGACCTATGGGAACTATCGGATCAATGTGCCCTGCGACAGCCCGGTTGCTGTTGAGGCAGGAAAATCCAAGTATGGTGAGGTGAAGTTTGTTGCAGGATTTGATTTCAAAGTGCCGGATGTTAATGACCCCGGAACAACCACATGGAGCATCAGGTGTTTTGCAAATGACAAAACTCAGCAGGCGATCTCCGCAAAAAATCAGAATGGGAATGGGAAAGTCAAACTGCCGCATACACCCTATATTTTCGATCTGCAGGTGAATACGAATTACCCCGGATTTCCAACTCCTGGTTACTCACCATTTTCTCCCGTACCTGCATATGCCAATCTGCATAAGAAGATGATCTCTTCTTCAAGGGTGGTATTCGGACTTTTCAAGATCTGGGTCAACCCTCCGGCTGCTGGTAGTAAGGCATCTTTTTCTCCGCTTCCCCCGGGTTCCGTGATGATGCAGGTGGGTGCTGAGAAAAACAATGAAAATCACATGCATAGGCAGTTGACGGCCGTATTCAAATCAAAGCCACCTGCAGTTGGTGTTCTGCTTTATGAATCCCAGCCAGCAGCTTCTTCAGGCCATACCCAGTTGCCATAGGCATCTGTTAAATACAAGTAATATGGATAAGTACAGGAGTATTTTTCTGGATCTGTCATCAGAACTAACAGGATATTCTGTCGTTGACCTGGAAGGTACAGGGCTGGTAGATCAGTATTTGAAATTGGTGTGTACAGATATCGGCAAAGATTTTCCCGAGATTTTTTTCAACACTGCGGAGAAAGTTTTGAAGTTGAAAGGTGAAGCCCGTTCAACTGCTATGCAGGTTGAATTTGGAGCTTCCATTTTATTCTGGCCGGTTTGTGTATCCCTGGTGGTATTATGGTACCAGGGACAGTGGACACGTATGACGGATGACTGGTACAAGACGATAGCGGGGATTGAACCACCTCCCAGCAGCCCTGTTGCTGATATGCCAACAGGAAAAACATTTGTTCCCTCTGCCGCCGCATATACAGAACAACTCAGTTACAGGGCCGCAGGTGCGCATCCCCCCGGAGCTCATCCAACCGGATTTGGAGGATGGGGACTGGTTCCGGTATTCGGAGATTTCACAACTGATAATAAGAAATCATGAGTAAAAATTACGATGCTGTCATTGTTGGTGGTGGCGTTATTGGTGCGATCGTGGCTAAAATTCTTTCTGAAAATGGTAAGAACGTTTTGGTCCTTGAAGCTGGCGTTGAAGGTGCTATGGATCCGGCCAATTATCAAAAATATGTGCAGACTCTTTATACTGAAGGAGGCATACGGGGTATGCCTAACGGGCCCTATCCCTGGAATGCCTCTGCGCCATCGCCGGCAATTCCTTTGATGCCTTCGGGTACCACTCCTTACTACGCATACCAGACCCAGACCCACTTCATGAGTGATTATCTCAGAATGTTGGGCGGAACCACCCTGCACTGGCAGGGTACTTCAATGCGCCTGGTGCCCAACGATTTCAAAATGCAAACTGTCTATAAGCAGGGTATCGACTGGCCGATCAGCTACGACGATCTGGAGCCGGCATACAGAAGGGCGGAATTTGAATTGGGTGTATCAGCAGATGTTGAAGACCAGCAACAGTTGGAATTTGCAGGATGGTATCCTGACGGTTACGTATACCCGATGCATAAGCTTCCGCCCAGCCAGGTTGACCTGTTCTTTAAAAAAGCGCTCCACAACCGCACGGTCAATCTGCAAGGGAAAACCTATCCCCTTAAAGTAGTCGGTATTCCTGTAGCCCGTAATTCCACTCCTAATAAAAAATATAACGGGAACGAAGGCTATAAACCTGTTTCAGCAAAGGGAAACCTCGACCAGGGTCTCCGGTGCCAGGGTAATTCTTCATGCATGCCTATCTGCCCGGTGCAGGCTAAATACAGTGCTTTAAGGACCATTAATGAGTTGATGCAGAAAGGTAAGGTGGAGATCCGTACACAGTCCGTAGCATCCAAACTCATTATCGACACAACAACAGGCAGGATCTCGGAAATTGAATATAAACGTTACGACAAGCCGGGTTCAACAGATTTCAAGCTGGAAAAAGTTAAGGGCACTTTGATAGTACTAGCCGCCAATGCCATTGAGAACGCTACCCTGTTACTCGCTTCAGGTGCCGCCAGGAGCAGTGACCAGGTTGGACGTAACCTGATGGATCATCCATATCTCTATGCATGGGGATATTCTTCAAAAAGGGTTTATCCTTTCAGGGGGCCTGATACTACCAGTGGTATGGAATCTTTGCGAGATGGTGCATTCAGGAAAGTGCATGCTTCTTTTCGAGCCAGTCTCTCGAACTGGGGATGGAGTGGGGAGCCCGGAAACCAGATATCGGCCATGCTAAGCCAAAGAAAATTTGGAACGGAGTTGCGAAACACGCTGGCCGACAGAATGACACGGATGGTGAAGATCGGTTTCATGTTCGAACAATTGCCATTACAACAGAACTATGTGACAATTGATAATGATCATAAGGATGCCCTGGGCAATTTCAGGCCTTTGTTCTATTATCAGTATGATAACTATTCACTGAAGGGCATTGAAGAAGCGATCTATAATGTATGGGAAGCCATTACCGGTTATGCCGGCATTGAAAACCATACCAGTTATCCGCCTTCAGTTACTGGAGGCACGCAATCAATCTTGTACAATAACCGGAATTATAATATTATGGGATCCGGGCATATTGTTGGAACACACAGGATGGGTTCCCATCGCAAAGATTCAGTGACCAATAGTCATATGAAATGCTGGGACCATTCCAATTTATATGTTGTTGGCGCAGGCAACCAGGTCACTATAGGAACAGCTAACCCTACACTCACTGCAGCTGCACTTGCCGTTCGCGCTGCAGAAGCCATGTTAAAGGATTTATTATGAGCTCAACAAAAAACGATAAACACTTAGAAGCAGGTGTTAAAAAACTTCGCAAATGGCTTCAGGGTGCTATAGAGGTAGAGCATTGCACTATCCCACCTTATTTTACTGCCTGGCTTTCTATTATAGACGGATCAAACCAGGAAGCAAGTGATATCATAAAATCTGTCATGCTGGAGGAAATGCTTCATTTAACGCTGGCAGCAAACCTGCTCAATGCAGTTGGCGGGCATCCTGATCTCATTCATCCAAAATTTATACCCCGATATCCAACCACTCTTCCGCATAGCGGAAGGCATTTTCCGATACGCATAGAAAGGTTTTCCAAAAAAGCATTGGAAACTTTCAAGAAGATCGAACGTCCGGAGGCCAAAGGTGCTAAACCAAAGGCAGGCGAATTCAAAACTATAGATCAGTTTTATGCAGCAGTTGGTCAATTGATGGATGACCTTTGTGATCAATACGGTGAGGACAGGGTATTTACGGGCGACAGGCAATTGCAGATCCAGCCGGAAGATTATTACGGTTCAGGGGACTTGGTAGTTGTCATAGGCCGTGATACCGCACACCAGGCGATCTCAACAATTGTAGATCAGGGTGAAGGCGCGGACCATGGTATTTTTGATGATGATCACAATATTTTTGGTGATGGTGGAGGAAAAGAGCTGGCCCATTATTACCGTTTTAATGAGATTTATGAAGGGAGGCATTACAAAAAAAATGATACTCCCAACTCCAAACCCAGTGGTAAGCCGTTTCATGTAGACTATAAAAAAGTATATCCTATAAAAACTGATATCGATCGGCGTAAATATCCAAAAGGCAGTGAAATAAGGAAAGCGCTCGACGAGTTTGCCAGTTGTTATGGAGAATTGATCAGGGCACTGCATCACGCATTTAATAATGACCGGTCGCAGATGACAGCAGCCATGGCCCGGATGTTTTCGTTACGAAATCAGGCTGTTGCCCTTATGCGGACACCAATTGGAAACTCCGGCGAAAACCTGGGATTGGATTTTACTCAGCAAGCTTAAAAGGGAAAACAGTAACTATAACAGTGATATGAGTTTTGAAGAAATCATTAATCAGGCGAGTGAGATGTTGCAGCGGAGGGGACAGGTTTCCTGCCGTACCATGAAAAGACAGTTTGACCTGGACGATGAGGCGATGGAAGACCTGAAGTTTGAATTGATCAAGGTGAAGAAACTGGCTGCTGAAAACGAACCGTCCATACTAACCTGGATTGGTGAAACAAGTCAAGCTAAAACCGATACAGACCAGGTACGCAATTCCCATGAGAGCAATATTACGGAACGTGATAGCCAGGACGTAGCAGAACGCAGGCAGCTGACTGTCATGTTTATAGACCTGGTGGGATCCACTGTGCTTTCTCAAAAACTGGATCCCGAAGACTTTCGTGAAGTATTGTACGAATACCAGGAGCTTTTTGATTCCATCATTGTAAAGTACCAGGGCCAGGTTGTGCAACACCAGGGCGACGGCATCGTAGCCTATTTCGGCTTTCCAATTGCGCAAGAAGATGATCCGAGACGGGCCATTATGTCAGGATTGGATATGCTTGGTTCCATGGATGAATTGAATCAACGGTTGCAGAAGAAAAAAAATGTGACCATACAGGTCAGAATTGGTCTGCATACCGGTATGGTGGTGGTAGGAACTGCCGGTGGCCGGGGACATCCCCTGATGCACGCAATAGGTGAGGGGCCGAACCTGGCGTCTCGTATACAAAACGAAGCACTTCCGAATACACTTGTGATCAGTGAGGTTACCAAAAAACTGGTAAGCTCATTTTTTGAGACCAAACATATGGGTGCTTACAACCTGAAAGGATTTGCAGAGCCCATGGATTTATATCTCGTTTTAAAAGAGCGGGAGAAGGATCTGATAGACCTGATGTCGGCCGTCAATTTAACACCAATGGTAGGCCGGGAATGGGAGCGTGCAAAAATATTGGAGCGTTGGGACCTTGCGCGTGGATCCAATGGCCAGTTTGTTCTGATCAGTGGAGAAGCCGGTATTGGCAAAACAAGACTCGTATACTCGGTAGCGTCCGAAATCACGAAGGAAATAAAACCGCCAAAAACATTTCGCTGTCTGTCATACCATTGCAATGCATCTTTTCAACCCATCATCGAAAAGTTGCAACATGAAATAGGGTTGGACCAGGAAGACAAGCCCGGCGCGAAACTTGATAAACTGGAACAATATCTCAAGTCCCGCGGATTTGACAGTCCCGTTGATATTGCACTGTTTGCCGCGTTACTGTTTATTCCTCTTTTGGGCAGGTATGAGGAATTGAATGTGCCTGCAGAGCGGAAAAAAGCACTGACCACTGCAACTTTGACGCGTTGGATATTGAATGGAGATGCACCATCGATGGTTTTATTTGAAGACATTCACTGGGCAGACCCGTCAACATTGGATCTGCTGGGATTGGTACTTGATAATATAAGTTCTTCTCCAACTTTGATTATTGGAACGGCCAGGCCGGAGTTTCAACCCGGCTGGAAAAAGGGTTCGCATATTACGCAGATCATTGTCAATCGCCTTACCCGTAATCAAAGCAAAACCATGATCCGCGAATTAGCTAAAGACCTGCCTGCTTTTGTACTTCATGATCTGCTGACCAAAACGGATGGTAATCCGCTTTTTGTGGAAGAAGTTACAAAATGGGTGCTGGAATCTGGCGTACTGGAACAAACCAAAGATGGCTACCAGTTGAAAGCTTCTCTGAAATCGGTTTCGATCCCCAATACTTTGCAGGATTCATTGATGGCAAGGCTGGATCGGTTAGGACCTGCCAAGGAAGTGGCACAGATCTGTGCTACCATTGGTCGTGAGTTTTCATATACCCTGGTGAAGGCCATCAGTCAATTAGGGGATGAAATCCTGAAGGAAGATCTTTCCAGATTGATATCAGCGGAACTATTGGTTGGCAGGGGAGAGATCCCCAATGCGTTTTATACGTTCAAGCATGCGCTGGTGCAGGAAACCGCATATATGTCTTTGCTCAAGAAACGCAGACAGGAATTTCACCGGCGGATAGTTGAAGCACTGGAGAAAAGTCTTGCCGAAGTGGTCCAATCCAACCCGGAGTTATTGGCTTACCACTGTACAGAAGCAGGCATGATCGAACAGGCCATACCATATTGGAAACAGGCCGGGGAACTGGCATTGAGCAGGTCGGCCCATGCTGAAGCCATCAACCATCTCAATGAAGGATTATTGCTGTTGAACCAGTTGCCGGATTCCAGTCAGAAGATTCAGA
>JAHEFC010000462.1 GCA_024640385.1 Sphingobacteriales bacterium | reverse complement strand
ATGTTTCATCCTTGTTGGAATCTCGTTCATACTGAATCAGTATGTAAAGATAACGAGCTACCTGCTGGCGCTATTTCTTGTAGTGTTCATTGTGACTGTACACGTGCCTAATGCGATGAATGCAGGCACAGATGAATATCGCCTGTTTGCTTTCATCAATATCATGAAAGACACGGCTATCGCGGCTTTTGCATTGCATATTGGTGCCAGCGCACACCATCAGCATTTGCATTTTGAAGAAAATGACTGATCAGCATAACTGATCAGTCATTCTATAAAAAAGATCCCTGGCCATAAGATCCTGGTGAACTTATGTTCAGGGATTCAATAACTCATCAAGGTTGACTAATGCCGCCGTAAACCCTTCCCTGAAGCCCATTTGAATGATCTTCTCCAGATCAGACAGATTCCTGTAAACTATCTCTATTTCAACGCTGGTTGCTTCGCCAACAGGCCTGAACGATGTATACCATGTAGATCCCGGAAAATCTTCCGTGACCACTCCATGCTCGTCACAAAATGCATCAGTGCCGGTAAAGTTCTTCTGGTCTTCAATGGCAAGATAGTCCGCTTTGCACCAGATCTCCTGCCCCTCAGGCCCCACCATGGCATAAAGCCACATACCACCCTCCCGGAAATCTATGGTTTTGGTCTTTGCTTTATAAGGCTTTGGCGCCCACCACTGATCCAGCAATTCCGGGCGGGTCCAGGCTGCCCACACATGCGCCAGCAAAGCATTGAATTCCCTTTTAACATTGATCCTTTTGTTGACCTTGTCAACTTCAAAGCTCATTTCATGAATTGTTTTCATTATTTTTTAAATTTTTTAATACCTCTACATTTATGCAACCATTTGATTGCAAATATATGCAACCTTTTGGTTTCTCAAAATATATTGGCGTTTTTTTCTGCATTAATGCGGTGTTTTGTAAAGGCCCGAAAACGGTTATAATTTCTGCGTCTGTTTTATTTGCTTTGTACCAATCAACAGCTCAACCAAGTGTATAAACCACCGTCATCCAATTCAATGCATCCTGCCACCCTATATTTCCAATAAAATAAAAGACCAGGCAGAGATCCCCGTGATCGAATCGCTCGATAACGAATTCAGGAATTACCGTTTCAGGAGCGACCGTAAATTCTTCTCTGCACTGCCTGAAGCGGGAAGGAAGATGATGGCCGTCACCCGGAAAAAAGCCGTCAGCCCCAAGCCTGTCATTGAAATATATTCTGCTGCCAAAGGATATTCTCTGCCCGGCAAAAAACTAAGTTCTGCCATCATCAATAAAGATAAAGAAGCCAGGCTGGTAAAAAACGGGGTGAAACATACATGGAATTTTTATTACAACATCTTCAAACGAAACAGTATTGATGGATCCGGTCTCGCACTGGTGAATACTGTTCACTATGGTAAAAGATATAACAATGCGATCTGGAATGGGCGACAGATGATATTTGGCGATGGCGACAAAAAAGTGTTTGGCAGTTTTACCACAGATATCGACATCATTACGCACGAACTCGCGCACGGTGTTACCCAGTATGCCGCCAATTTTGATTATGAAGATCAGCCCGGGGCACTGAACGAATCTTTCTCTGATGTATTTGGGATCATGATCAAACAGTATGTGCTGAACCAGGATGTGAACCAGAGCAACTGGCTGATCGGTGAGAATATCATGCTGGGCGACCATTATGCATTGAGAAGCCTGGCGGCCACGGGCACAGCTTTTTTGAATCATCCGCAATGGGGAAATGATCCCCAGCCCGCTAACATGGATCAATACAATGACCTGCCCAACAATGAAGACGGAGACTATGGCGGTGTGCATATCAATTCAGGCATTCCCAATTTTGCATTCTATATTGCCGCAAAAGAGGCGGGTGGTTTTGCATGGAAAACAATTGGCGCGGTATGGTATGCAGCCCTGACCGAATCACTCAATAACCGCTCTGATTTCCACGAAGCCAAAAATGCCACCATTCTCCAGGCCCGAAAGATTTTCGGAAAAGGAAGCAAGGTGGAGAAGGCTGTTAAAAAAGGTTGGAAGGCAGCAAAACTCTGAAAACCATGACCCATATTCAACTCAGGAGATCGGGAGGACAAGTAGGCAAAACCCTGCAGGCATCAAAGGATATTGACATGGACGAAAATGACCTGATCAATAACCTGAAGCAGATCCTACCTGTTCATGATCCGCTTTTGCGGGATGATTTTTCCTATAAGATCGTGGTCAACGGGAAGAAGACCTATCCGATAGATGTATCGCAATTAAAAGGCAAACTCAAAAAGATCGTGAATGCACTGGAGGCCGATCTTAGTGCTGAGGAACCATAGACAAAATCTTCAGAGAAAAAAATACTGCTGGTCAAAATTTGTAGCTGTACCCAACACGGATAACCTGGGTTTCATAATAGTCGGCGCTGACATAGCTGAAGCCGCTGCCATCTATCTCCTTACGGATCACCATAGTATTCAGGAGGTCTGTTGCATTAAAAAAAACTTCGCCCCTGTTTTTCTGCACCTGTTTTTTTATCCCCATATCCAGAGAAAAACGCTGGTCAATCCTGCCCTGGGGTATAATGTCCGGTGCAAGGTAGATAGCCGTCAATTGTATTTCCAGTTGTTTTGGTAAATGAAAGAAGCTATTAAGTTTTACATTACCTGAGTAGATCTCCTCAGTTGGCGCAGTGAAACTGCCCGGAACGGGATATTTGTATTCAACCGTAAACGAATCAATCTGATTATGATAACCATTCAGGTTAATATTAAAGGAAAACAACTTGCCGATATTCTTTGAAAACAACAACTCAAATCCCGTGTTATAACTTTTGCCTGCGTTCTGCATGATGGCATAAATAATATAGCTGCCGGGGACAGTGCGGGCAATCCGGGTCATTGTTCCATTTGCCATGCGATGATAAAAAGCCCCATAGAAGTATCCCGATGTAAAACTGTTTTTATACCCCAACTCAAATGAGTTTGTAAACTGGGGTTTTAAAGCAGGATTTCCCACTTTAACGATCTCCGCATCATCATATTTAGGAAATACCCGGATATCAAATTCATTTGGACGGTCAACCCTGCGATTATAAAAGAAAGAGACCTTATTATGTTCATTTAATTTGTAAGCAGCACGAATATTCGGGAAGGGTTCCGTATACTGGTATCCA
>JAHEFC010000461.1 GCA_024640385.1 Sphingobacteriales bacterium | reverse complement strand
TCATAAACGTATTCAGTAATGATGCCCAGTGCATCTGTTTGCGATGCAATCTGGCCATAACTGTTATACGTAAAGGTTGTCGGATTTTCGAGACGGTCTGTTACAGAAGCGATCTCATGGGTAGCGGTGTAGGTAAGGGTCATTGTTCCTAGTCCGTTGCTTATCTGGAGCAAATCGACGCCATTGGGTGCATAGGTATTCTGTGTTGCATTACCTTTGGCATCAATACTGGCGATAACATTGCCCATGTCGTTATAATAGTTCTGAATGGTATGTCTATGATAATCCATAATGCTTGTGCGATTGCCCGCGGCATCATAGCCATATTCAGTATATCCACCTTCAGGATAGTAGATCTCGCTGATCTCTCCGCCCCGACCTTGGTGGACATCAGTATTTTGATAATAATATTCCGTTTTAGGAACAGCGCTACTGTAATTACTGGCTGCCTGATTAACATAGTTAACATAATACCTGGGGCTAACATACCAGCCATTGGTGCCGTCTCCGTTATAATGATACTCCGCCTTTCGGCCCAAGGGATTGGTGACCGTGATGCGATAGTCTTCCCACATTACACCTCCCGGCGCGGGGTAGCCATTGCTTCCATTATAGATACCATCCGTCGGCTCAACATAAAACGTCCAGCGGCCGCGTTCGTTCTCCATACCGGAAACATAGATATCACTATCGTAACTGAAACTCGTCCAGTAGCCGCCCATATCGGTTATCCTGGTAAGATTGTGCTGTGCATCATACTCAAAAAGGGCCGCACGGCCAAAGGGGTCCGTGACCTGGGTTGCAAGGCCAGCTGCATTATACGTAAGGGTCGTCACGCGCTCCATCGCGTCCGTGATCCCGATCAGCAGCACATCGGAGTTATAAGTAAAAGTAAGTTTCTGATTATGAGCGTCCCGGATTTCTACAAGAAAGGGCTGAAGGGATGTTGTGCCCTGGGGAATGTTATAGACATAAACCGTATCATCTGAATGTTTCAATTCAAAATGGTTTTCCGAAATCTTTGTTAGGGTGTTATAAACTTTATAAGGTCGAAGATACCCCCCCGAACCGTCAGGAGAATACACATCACGCCTTCCATCAGGCATGAATATCGTCACCACTCCGCCCGTATCCACTACCAGGAAGCTTGCATAATTGAACTGCCACTTATTTCCGAACGGTTCATGATAGGCAATAGCTGACTGTGAATTATAGCTTATCTGTATCTCTACAGCAGGGCCGATGGGCGGCTTGTACCAAAGCGGCAAGTCTGTGATGAAAAGATTCATGTTGATATTGTTAACTTCCCAGACTGGCGCACCATTTGCACAAGGATTTTTCTTTTTATCAGGGTCCCCAAGGTCGTCTTCGGGCTTCGGAACGCCGCAACAACCCCCAAAAAGATTCCCCTGTTCTCTCTTCGAAAGCTTCGTTCCCGGCAGATTTTCGGTATTAGAGAATACGAGTGCATTGCCGCTCCATTCTCTCGTAAACTCGTCTATGCTCTGCTGAAATCTGCGTCCCGCCTGCGGATCAAACAGCTCAAGCGTATCGCCGTCCATTTTATCCAAAATCCAGTAATGACCGCTGTCTCTTGGATTTTTACCGTTTATATGCATAATTGCCGGTTTGGGCAACTCTTGAAGATCTGACGCAGAAACATTCACGGCCGCTAAATTATAACCGTATTGTGCCGCAATCTCGGAAAGCGATTTTATACTATGACCCCGCGTGGTTTCCGGCAGCAGCTCCAACGCATTTCTGGCCTCGGCATTTTTGCCGTCTCTTGCCAGAAGATATGCGAGCGCCTGGGTCCCGCAATTCAACATCGCAAGCTCATTTTTTGAATAACGTGACAGCCGCTGCAGCCAGTGGGCCGCATAGGTGCGGTTGCGCCAATCCAGGTCGTCTTTCTTCAGATCGCGGAACAGTTCTTTCGCCGCGCTGAAATTATTTTGATAGACTTTCAGAACGCCCAGCCGCAGCCTGGCCTTGTTCGTCAGTCGTACCGCGCCTTCATGGTCTTTGTTTCTATTGTTTTCTATAATCCAGTTAAAACTTTGCTCCGCTTCGGTGTATCTTCCGTTATATTGAGCGTCGCACCCACAATGCAGGATCGCTTCTGATGCCCATTGGCTGTCCGGGTATTCCTCAACATGTTTTTTGAATAACTTCACCGCCTGCCTGTACTCATGCCTGTTCCATAGTTCAATCGCGGTTCCAAAGGAAAGATTTATCTGCATCTCCCTATTGCTGTTCTGTATTTCATGGGTAGGGTAAAGCTGACCCCCTAATTGACCTGCAGCCATTATCTCTTCTGTTGCAGGCGGTCTGGACAGGTTTAAGGATTTCAGAGAGTGTCGGACTTGAGATATGGTCACCTGCGCTGTTGCGGTGAGCGGAATAAATAAATAGCAACTCAGGATGAAGGTAGCTATGAATACGAATGAGAATACTGTATTATCAGATTTTCTTTTAGGGGTATTCATAATTTTTTAGGAAAAGTTATCCCTACCCTCCTAATGTAATTTCATTATGTTAATGCATCGGCTTTGGATTTTAGTATTCTATGCTGGTGAAGCCGATCAATGGCTTTTCTTTTTAAATTGCCGAGAGAGACGGTGTCGCTTTTACAGTTAGTAACAGGTTTATATTGAGTTTTACATTAGTTTGCAATATTTATTCCGTTTTATAACACTGTATTAATTATCAATATTATTATTATGGATGAAACACTGTATGTTTTCCCGACATTCATGTTAATGTGGTTTTATCCCTTAAATAACATCAGACTATGAAATATTAATACGATTAAAGTGGTATATAAATAGTAATACAATTATTTCATCTGTAAAAAACCTGGATTGCCGATCATTCGACAAGCTCAATGATGCAGATAAACTGAATGCGCCTACTCGTATCGCAGCGCCTGGATGGGGTCCTGCATCGCCGCCCTGCGCGCCGGATATACCCCGAAGAACACGCCCACGGCCGCCGAGAACGTAAACGCCATGATGATGGACCAGGCCGAGACGCTCGTGGGAAGGACGGTCACGAACATGGGTATGAGAAGCGCAAGTCCAACTCCCAGCAGTATGCCGATCACCCCACCCGCGCCGGAGAGCGTGATGGCCTCGATCATGAACTGTGCCATGATGTCCCTGTTCCGCGCGCCAAGG
>JAHEFC010000159.1 GCA_024640385.1 Sphingobacteriales bacterium | reverse complement strand
GGATAGGTCTTATCGTCTTTCAGATTGATATTGTAACGTGGCTGGAATTGCTTGATCAGCGAATTTTCCAGTAAAAATGCATCCTGTTCCGAATTCACTAAAGTGAATTCAATATGCTGTATACGCTGCACCAGCTCATGGGTTTTATAGCTGGTAAAGGTTTTGGTAAAATAGGAGCTTACCCGTTTTTTGAGATTCTTGGCTTTGCCTACATACAGCAAAATATTCTTCTCGTCGTAATATTTGTAAATACCAGGACTGTTTGGGATCGAGGAAGAAATTTTGCTGAATTCGTTTGCAGTCATACGATATTAGAGGCCTAGTGGCGTAATGGCATAAAGTCTCTCTAAGCCTCTATACCTCTACGCCTCTTTCTTTAGTGTTCAAAACTGTACTTTTCCGTTTTTATGCTTTCTGTTTGACCGGGTAAACTGGTTATTGTGATCAGCTGCAGGCTTTTGCCACTGGTCCACACCATCTTCCTGTTATACGTGATATCTCCGGCGGTTTCCTGCTTTTCTACATAGATCGATTTTACTTTCTCGGTTTCCGGATGGATCATGACTTCGATCTTCCTTATTGCCGGTTTGTTGGAACTGGTAGTATAGCTCATAGTGACCGTATTGATGGTATTATCCATGAACACCGCTTCTTTATAGTATTTCTTTAGTTCCGGGGAACTTATATCCGGATCGGTCAACATAGCCGATACTTTTCTCAGTTCCGATTTATCAGCCAGGGTAGTATCGGTTTTGTCGCCCGAACGGGTGTATTTGATCACAGCTATAGGAAGGGAATCGATTTCTTTCAGTTCCGCATTAATACTGCCGGCAATGGGGAAGAAAGTTTTATTGATATCGCCATTGGTTTCTTCCTCTGACCCGGAGGATGAACAGGAGGAAAGAAGTAGCATCAGGATAAACAGATTACGCATATGGAAATGTGATGAATGACCCGCAAAATTAGGTAATCTGGCTATACATTCAGATTCAACTCATTGAACTATCTGCTGATGCCGATCTTAAACCCGTAGTCTGTCAGGTGCTCGGTAATGGGGTATTCTTTCTTGTAGCTGGAGAAGATCTGGTAGCGGAACTGTGGTCCTATCATCCATTTGTAAGAACCTGATTTGATGCTCAGGTAGGCTTCTGCTCCGGCCGCCACATTGAAGCGCTTGTACAGGGAAGGTTCCTGTGCATAATTCTTCATATTGGTGGAGATCATGTAAGCCTGGTTGTTGAGCACATAAGTTGGCTGTAAAGTACCGCCTATATTGAACTTGACGTTTTCGCTGCCGAACAGGGTGAGTTCAGCCCCCAACGGGATAGACATCATGATATGCTGGTTCTTGAGCCAGGTTTTGGAAAATCCATTGAAATTCCTGTAGGTGCTGATGGCGTTGATGGTGGTATGGCCAATACCCGCCTGGGTCATAGGCGCTACTTCAGGTACATAACTGTAAGCCTGAACTTCATACCTGTTGATGTTCAGTTGCAGACCGGTTTTAAACCTGAAGTTTGGCCCTGTTGCATAGGTCAATGCTGTTCCCAGTTCAAATCCTACCGAAGGTTTGTGCCGAACAGATTTTTCTACATCAGGTGAAAAAACTGAATTGAGACTGTTGCTGATGTAATAGCTCATACCCTCGCCGCTGAGTTTGCGATAGCTCACCGTTGGAGAAGCATATAACTGCCATCCAATATTCAGGTGGCGTGGTTTCAGCACTTTTATCGAAGATGCTTTTTCTGGCGCCGGGATCTTTGCAACAGCTACATCTTTCTGACTGGCATTCGCAAATTGGGTTGCAGTGAGAGTTGCCATGGAGTTGATATGAGATCCTCCTGTCACTGGAGCATCATGCATCGCGACTTCGTCCAGGATCTCGTTGCCCGTACCAGGGTCCGCAGCTTCTGCAGTAGTGTTATTAATATTGCCGGGCTGATCATTCTCATCGTTAAGGATCAGGCCGGAAATGCCATCAGATTCGGTCTCAAATAAAGGAACCACCCTGGTTTCCGCCAGAGTTCCAGAATGACCTTGCAGTGTAACCGGAGCCTGCTCCTGCTGTTCTTTAATGGCCGTGAATGAAGAACGTGACCCTGAATTGATCGGGATCACCGGGGCCTTACCATCAATCTTTGTATAGTCAGCATTCTGCTGGCCTACCAGCTCAAAATCGTTCAGATTCTGCTGAGCCGTCATTTCTTTTACCAATGAACTGTCATACACCTTTCCGCCAATTCCCAAACCTAAAAATATCGCGGCCACAACCAGGTATGACCAATTAGTGCGCGGGTGAAGTTTATTGTTGATGGCATTCCAAACCCTGTCAGATGGGTACAGCTTATACTGATCCGCTTTCTCTTGCAAGAAATCTTCAAAGCCTCCGTTATATTCACGACTCTCCATACGCAGTGAAAAGCTGGTTATCTTTTACTCTTGGGTTTAATTTCGTTCTTTTTGGTTTCCAGGATAACCGGCAACATAAAGTCACCGATTGGCAACTTACCTGACAGCTGACAACCACACGGTTCTTTCAGACTGTTTCGTAAGTATGTTTTTCTTGATGAGGATATCTTCCAGCATGGCCTTTGCCCTGGTGTATTGGGAACGGCTGGTACTCTCTTCAATATCGAGTATATCAGCAATCTCCCTATGCGAATAGCCTTCTATGGCGTAAAGGTTAAGAACTGTCCGGTACCCCAGCGGGAGTAACCGTATACACTCTACCACCTGCTTAGCCTGCAGGATGGAAGGTATATTTTCTTCCCTCACAGGAACACTGGCTGCATGTATGATATCCACACTATCTGAAAACTTCTTGTTCTTCTTAAGATTATTGATACAGGTGTGGACTATGATCCTCCTTATCCATCCTTCCAAGGCGCCACGATGCTGAAATTGGTGGATCTGGGTGAAGACCTTAATGAACCCCTCCTGTAACATATCTTCCGCATCCTCACGACTTTTGGCGTATCTGTAACAAACTGACAACATCTTGGGACTATACCTGTAGTACAGTTCCTGTTGGGATATTGCCTCGTTACGTAAACACCCTTGAATCATTACCTCCTCAGTCATGAAATCCAGTTGATTTCACCTAATTTAGGACAAATAATAGTAATAAAGTGCTGCCCAGCGGCAGTTTTTTTAAATATTTTTAATGTGTTTAATGAAGTAAATGTGGCGAATGGGATACACTTAACAGCTTAAGACCTAACACATAAAAGTTATTTATAACCTGTCAGATCTTTTTTCCCATTTAACACATTTCACCACATTCATCACATTTGTCACATTGCTAAGCGTAAGCTTAGCATGATGTTCCGGCCGGGAGATGAAAATCCGGAGGCAAAATTCCGGTAATTGCGATCAAGGATGTTTTCCATGGCCCCCTGCAATTGTAATAACCTGTTTACCTGCCAGCCAGCCCGCAAATTCAGGGTATACCAGCCCGGCATTCCCGTAGAAGTGGCATACTGGGCATTGTCTTCCCCGTCAGGATTATACTGGTCCAGTTTCTTTTCGCCGTTGTATAAAGCAAAAAATTCGGCATAACCTTTTTTGTACCGGTATTGTACAGATGTTTTTCCGAATATGGGAGGAATATGGTCCAGGGGTTTCTCTTTTAAACTGGTTTGTACCAGTTTATAGGATCCATCTGGCTGCTCCTGGTACACCGAAGTGGTTTTGTTTTCATCCACCCTGAATCGACCGTAGGTATAGCTGAGTGTTGTTGAAAATGAGAAATGTTCAGACAGGTCGGCGTTGACGCTTATATTGCCTCCATAGAGATAGGCCCGGTTGGCATTCTGATTGGCCAGCACCTGCGACATCACCCCGTCATAAATTATGGAATCCTGTCCATTGAGTTGATAGGGAGCTTTTACAATCGCATTCAGGAATAGGGTATAGAATCCCGTTAGTTCGAAACGCAAGACGTCATGCACAGTTTTACGGTAGGAGAGATCCATATTGTAAGTGTATTCGGGCTTGATATCAGCATTCGGCACCACTACCTGTTTTGCCGAAGTACTTGATTCGAATACCTTACTCATGTCGTCAATATTCGGGGCACGAAATCCCGAAGAAATACCAAACGAGAGTCTTGACGAGGCATCTGGATTGTATACCAGTCCAACGTTTCCCGTTACCGCAATATTATCCTGGTTCACTTGGGTAACGGGCAGGTTAAAAAAACTGTTGTCTTCTATATTAGAAGAAAGATGGACATATTGAAACCTGATACCATCGTTCAGTACCCATTTTTCATTGCCGAACTTATATATGTGCTGGGCATAGATGCCATAGTTATCCATGGTGTTCTTTCCATCGGGATACCTAGTATCGAGTTTGGTCTTCTGACCTGTGAGCAGATTGGTTCTGTCTGCAACAGATTTGAGATCATTCCATTGGCCGTCCACACCAACACTCAATTCATTGGCGCCCATACTCTTTCTCAGGTCGAAGATCGCTCCCCATACCTTAATATTCTCTCTCCGGCTGTCGAACCGGTCGTAACGTTTGTATTCCCTTGTTTGCCTGCTTTCTTTAATATCCTGATAACTGAGTGTGGCTCTCATCTCATTGAAAAATCCCTTCAGCCCCGTGGCATTAAAACTGTATGCTGCCAGGTTTCTCTCCTGGGGCCCATAATACCATTCTGCATATCTCAGGTTGCCGTTTCGAATATCCGTTAGCCTGTCGTAACGGGGCACATTATTCGTATTGGACAACTGGAGGTTTAACAGATGGGTGATTGTAGATGATTG
This sequence comes from Sphingobacteriales bacterium, assembly GCA_024640385.1. GTDB lineage: Bacteria > Bacteroidota > Bacteroidia > Chitinophagales > Chitinophagaceae > Pollutibacter. The sequence continues at coordinate 3,951 of JAHEFC010000159.1, read as the reverse complement.
GTTGTATAAAACCTTTTGCATGATATCCCACTGGTTGTAACCGGAATACCTTTGTATCCTGTTGTCAGTGTTGTTCACTATGGTATCCTTGCCTGCCACCTGGTAGGGAATGATGTACTGATCTCTTCTGCCAAACCCCTCATGGTCTGCTGGATCATGGCTTCCCATCCGCATATCACCAAAACTGCTGTAAGTGAATGAGGTCAGGAATGCCAGTTTTTTGAAACCAAGATTAATATCCGCATGACCTGTTTTTTCATCATTCACTGTACTATAGCGTGCAAAAGCATTCGCTTTGATATTGATGAAGCTGTCTGTGCCCGTAAATGGTTGTTTAGTGACCATATGGACGGTGCCGCCCAGGGCGTCGCTGCCATACATGGTTGAAGAGGGGCCATGCATCACTTCCACGCGCGACAGCATATTCTGGTCAACCGTGATCACGTTTTGCAGGTGCCCCGAACGGTAGATGGCATTGTTCATCCTGATCCCGTCTACGACCAGCAGCACCCGGCTGGCTTCAAACCCGCGAATCACAGGACTGCTGCCACCCTGCTGGCTTTTTTGCACAAAAACATTTCCTGAATTCATCAGGAGGTCACCGGTATTCTGGGCATTGATCCTGGCGATCTGCCTTGCGGTAATCACGTCAATTTTCTGGACTATATTTTTTTTCTTCTCTGTGAATTTGTTTGCAGACAGCACTACCTCGTTGAGGTTTACGTATTTGTCCGTGGTATCTGTATCCTGCGCATGTGATGGCAGGTTCACCAACAGGAAAATGATGAAAATGATAATTCTCATTTGGGAATTGATTTCGATAACAACAGGCATGGGATCATCAGATCAATACCTCTCCTGTCATCTCTTTTGGAATGGGTATACCCATCACCGTTAGTATGGTTGGCGCCAGGTCTCCCAGTTTCCCTTTTTTGATGTTGCCTTTCCAGTCCTTATCGATGATAAAGAACGGGACGGGGTTCATACTGTGTGCGGTATTTGGCGTACCGTCCGGATTGATCATGTAATCTGCATTGCCATGGTCGGCGGTAAGGAAAACAGTGTAACCGTTCTCCAGTGCGGCGGTAACCAGTTTCTCCACACAGCTGTCAACTGTTTCCACGGCTTTGACCACCGCAGAGAAAACGCCTGTATGCCCTACCATATCGGCATTCGCGAAATTTATGCAGATGAAGCCTGCCTGTTGTTTGGCGATCTCAGGCAACAGGGCTGCAGTGAGGTCATTAGCGCTCATCTCCGGCTTCATGTCGTAGGTGGCTACTTTGGGCGAAGGACACAAGATGCGGTTCTCCCCGTTGAACGGAACTTCCCGGCCACCGTTGAAGAAGAAAGTAACGTGCGGATATTTCTCAGTTTCGGCTATGCGTATCTGTTGGATGCCATTTTTTTCGAGGATCTCGCCGAGGGTATTGATCAGGTTATCAGTTTCAAATATGACGTTGACGTTTTTGAATGTTTTGTCGTACTCCGTCATGGTAGTGTAGTTCAGGTCAAGGGCGTGCATGTCGAACTCATGCATGTCTGTTTGTGTAAGGGCCATGGTGATCTCACGGCACCTGTCTGTACGGAAGTTGAAACATATAACAGCATCGCCGTCTTTGATAAGTCCTGAAGGAGAACCATCCTGGTTGATTTTGATGATGGGTTTAATGAACTCGTCTGTGACATTGTTTTCGTAGGAGTGTTTGACAGCAGCGAGAACATCGTTGGTGTGTTCACCAACGCCTTTGACCAGGGCGTCGTATGCCAGCTTCACCCTTTCCCATCTTTTGTCGCGGTCCATGGCATAATAACGGCCGGTTACAGAAGCGATCTCGCCGGTGGTGGCAGCCAGGTGGGCCTGGAGTTCCTGGAGGTATCCATAGCCGCTTTTTGGATCGGTATCCCTGCCGTCAGTAAACGCATGGATCTTCAGATTTTCCACACCATTATTCTTGCATATGGTGGCCAGGGCTTTCACGTGTTCGATATGGGAGTGGACACCACCGTCGCTGACTAAACCTATGAGATGCAGGGGTTTATTGTTCTTTTTAGCGTAATCCAGGGCCTGGTGCAGCACAGGGCTGGCGGCCAGTTCTCCGTCCCTTACCGCTACATTAATGCGTTGCAGCTCCTGGTATACCACCCGGCCGGCCCCGATATTAAGGTGGCCTACTTCACTGTTGCCCATCTGTCCTTCGGGCAAACCCACTGATTCTCCGTAAGTTACGAGTGTGGTATGCGGGTATTTGGAGTATAAGGATCTTACAAAAGGAACATTTGCGTTCTGGATGGCGTCACTGGCGGGGACCTGCCCTTCGCCCCATCCGTCCATGATGATCAGGATGACTTTCTTCGGATTCATAGGATAAAGCTACGCCAAAACTTGGCACATTTTTAGCAAGTGTACTGGGTAATAATCCGTTATGGACCGATTTCTACGATTGATATTAGTTTTTACAGTTTTATTCACATTGAGTTCATTTGATGTAACGGTGGACGAGATTCTGGGAGCGATAAAAAAAGGAGATGCGCTCAAGATCTCCCGTCATTTCGATAACCTTGTCGAAATCACCCTCAATGACAGAAGCAATTCTTACAGCCGCAACCAGGCGGAAGTAGTGCTTCGTGATTTTTTTTCCAACCACAGCGTAAGGAGTTTCACCATCATCCACAGGGTGAACAGCAATAATGGAGAATACTGTGTAGGTAACCTGAATACTGCAAACGGGGAATACCGCACCACCATCCTCTTCAAAACCAAAGGCGATAAGAAACTGGTTCAGGAACTAAGGTTTGAATAATGTGATGAATGTGATAAATGTGGAGAATGTGATAAATGAGATGTGGGAATGAATATTTCCGCATTTTTGCATTATGGACTTTGACAAGCAATTGGAAGTACTTGTAAGCGCTGCAATAGCAGAAGACGTTGGCTCCGGTGACCACTCTACCCTCAGTACTATACCGGCAGAATCTATCGGTAAGGCACAGCTGAAGATCAAGGAAGAAGGCGTATTGGCTGGTGTAGCCGTTGCTGAAAAGATCTTCCATCAACTCGAACCAGGATCTTCCCTGGAAATATTCAAACAAGACGGCGAACGAATGAAATACGGCGATCAGGCTTTCATTGTATCTGCCCATGTGCATACCATATTGAAAGGCGAGAGGCTGGTATTGAATGTTATGCAACGCATGAGCGGGATCGCAACTTTTACCAGGAAGTATACGGACAAGCTCAAAGGATATCATACCCGTGTGCTGGACACCCGGAAAACCACACCTAATTTCCGGCTATTGGAAAAAGAGGCGGTCAGGATCGGTGGGGGCATCAATCATCGATTCGGGTTGTTTGACATGATCATGCTGAAGGATAATCATATTGATTTTTGTGGTGGCATTGAGAAAGCTATAGAGAGATCGTACGAGTATGTGCAGCATGTGAATCCCGGGTTGAAGATCGAAGTGGAAACCAGGTCTGTTGATGATGTGAAAAGAGTGGTGGCCATGGCGAAAGGGAAAGTGTTCAGGATCATGCTGGATAATTTTACGCCCGACATGATCAGGGAAGCATTGCCCTTGATCAACGGGGAGTTTGAAACGGAAGCCAGCGGCGGGATCAATCTCGATAATGTCATTGAATATGCTGAAACTGGCGTTGACTACGTCAGTGTTGGTGCGTTGATACACCAGGCAAGAAGCCTGGATCTTTCGCTGAAAGCGGTGTAATTAGATAGAGAGATAGTAAGATAGAGAGATAGTAAGAGGGATGCTAAAACTATTTTATGAGTAAGAAGAATAAACCTGATAAACAAGGTTTCGTTTATAGTACTGATCCATCGTTCAGGTTCGAAGAGGAACAGAATGAAAAGCAGGAAACATTACCTCCTGAAAAGCAGAAGCTCCGTATTAATTACGAGACCAAACATCGTGGCGGCAAGGCAGTGACGC
>JAHEFC010000158.1 GCA_024640385.1 Sphingobacteriales bacterium | reverse complement strand
GCAACGGGCCATCCGTACTCAATAAATATCCCATTGCCTTGACCATTTCCACTACTGCATCTATTTGAGGCACTGCAGGCTCCAGCGTTTCCCTATTGGTGACCATTTCCGCCCCGATAAATAATCCATGGCCGCGCACATCACTGATCATTGGATATTTACTCATTAGTTTTCTTAACCCCTCCATTAAATATTCCCCGGTTTCCTTTGCATGGCGCTGCATATCCTCTTCCTGAATAACATCCAGCACAGCAAGGCCTGTTGCCATCGAAACCGGGTTACCACCAAAAGTGTTAAAGTACTCCATCCCGTTATTAAATGCATCTGCAATTTCATTGGTGACAACTACAGCCGCCAAAGGGTGACCATTGCCAATTGGCTTACCCATGACTACTATATCCGGAACCACATCCTGCAATTCAAAGCCCCAGAATTTATCCCCCACTCTTCCAAAACCAACCTGTACTTCATCGGCAATACAAACACCACCTGCCGCTCTTACGAACTGATATGCTTCTTTTAAATAGCCCGGCGGTAAGGGAATCTGCCCTCCCACACCCAACAATGTCTCGCAAATAAAAACGGCAGGTGCATGCCCTGATCGCCCCAGTTCCTCAATAATTCGCTGCACATCATGAGCATATTTCTTTCCGGCATCTGCATCACCATATCTATAAGGTCCCCGGTACATATCCGGGTTCATTGCTTTGTGTATCCATGGCATTTTTCCAAAACCACCTTTGCCATCAAATTTATAAGGACTCATTTCCATCGCTACAGTGGAGGTACCATGATATGCATGATCAAGGACAATGATGTCTTTCTGCTTAGTATAGTGCCTTGCCATCCTCACCGCCAGATCATTGGCCTCGCTTCCGCTATTGGTGAAATAACATACGCTTAAAGATGGCGGAAGTGTTGCCGTTAGCCTTTTTGCATATTCCATCATGTGATCATTCAAGTAACGCGTGTTGGTATTAAGTGTTGCAATTTGCTTTTGCATTCGCTTAACTACCACTGGATGGCAGTGACCCACATGCGATGGGTTATTTACGCAGTCTACATAAGTATTCCCTTTATCATCGTACAAATACTGCAGAGCGCCCTTATTGATCTTTATTTTTTCTTTGTAACTGATACTTAAGTTACGGCCAATATATTTTTGTCTTGCCCGAAGAAGCTCTGAATGATCCCTTTCCTGGATCACTCCTTCAAAACCACAGGCCCTTCGGAATTCATCCTGTGCCTTAACGGGGTTTATGCGAATGAACTTATACAATAAATCCCAGGCCGGCTTTTCAGAAATAAAATGGTGTTCATTGTTGGTTTCTATCGATGCATTGAAAGCAGATTGTGTTACACTGATGCAAAGCCTTGCAGCAATAAGGTAAAACAACAAGTCCACCTCCTGCTCCATTAACGGATAAATACTATGATAGCCCTTAACAATGAATTTGGCTGCCTGTAGCGGGTTACCATGATTCATCATGGCATAGGTACAGGCTACTGCCAGATTGTTGACCAGTGCAGTATAAACCATATCGCCGAAATCAATCAATCCGGATACTTTATCTCCTATCACCAGAACATTAGTATCATTGGCATCGTGATGTGCGTAGGCATGACGCAAAGATGATATGTGTGGCAACACTTCTGTTTCAAACTGCAAAAGGAAATAACCAGCTATCCTCCTTCGCTCATGATTTCTGATACAATGCAACTTCCTGTTTGCATCCATTGCATTGCTGATATCCCACAAATAGTGACGGTGCATAGCAGGATGGGAAAAATCCTGCAGCGCCCTGTCCATCTTTCCTAAAAATTCACCAAAATCAATATGTAATGCATCTGACCGATGCTCAAGATTCATCCAGAAATCGCCTTCCAAAAATTTCAGCAGGCGCAAATAGTATTTTTTACCTGCATCTTCCAGAACTACTAACTCTTTCCCATCGAGAGACTTAATCTGATGATTGAAAAACGGGGCGATGTCTTTTTTTGCAAGATGGTTCAAAATTTGCACCTGTGCATCAATAAAAAAATATCCCTGCTCATCATCAGAAATTTTCAAAATGTATCTCATGCCATCATCGCCCTTCAGCATAAAATTGAAATCATATTCGCCTGTAAGTGCCTTTGCAACAACCTGCCTTCCATAATACTCTTTTACAAGGGCGGCAATATGCTCTTCTGTAAACATCAGATCAGTTTTATAATTTCAATTTCATTATTGGACCAGCTTTTCAAACATCTGGATAGCTGTATATAAAACCCCGGCTTCACCCCTGAATGTACCCGATCCTCTTGGCTTGTTATCCACTGAGTACCATTCATAAAAGCCATTATTGTCTTTTACCCGCTTTACCATGGGTTGAATCTGCTCGTAGGCTTCATCCAAAAATCCGTACCGGATCAATTGTTGCACCATCCTGCCCCCAAACCAGGTCCAGTCCCCGCCATTCTGGTAACTGTAAACCGGATTCATGATCTTATTGGCAAAAAAACCATCAGGGTATGGAGGATAGAGGGTCAGACCTATTGATCCTGCCCCGGCCTGTTTTACTCTCTTCACCATCTCATCCAGCGAAGTTTTTACTTCTTCCCTGCTTAACAATCCAGCTTCTATCGCAATGGCCGTTCCTCCAAAATAATAGATCTTGTTTTCATCAAAATCTGCCGGGAAAGGGGATCCGTTCAGATAAATATGAGGAATGAATTTCTGTTGCTTATTATCCCAAAGATGTTTCCTGCAGTTCTTTGCAACAGCTTCCTTTACCGGGCCCCATTTCTGTTTAGAAGAAGGGATCATTTCGATCAAATTGTCTAGCGCAATAATGAACATGGCATTATCATAAATATCAATGGCATAATGCGTATTGCTGTCCAGGTCAACACCCCATCCGTGCTCCGGTTGAACGTCTCCCCAATCAGCCGTTGTGGCACCAATGATCAATCCGTATTTAGCATTAAACCTGTGATTGATCAGGAATTCCATTGCCCAGTTCAGTCTCTCGGCGACTGTTGTACCGCCAATGGTCTCATTCAAAATGGATCTATCTCCCGTCACCTTGATGTATTTGTAAACCGACTGAACCAGTGAAGTTTCCTGGTCAGTTTCTACCGTGTTCTTATGCCCTGCATACCGGGGCTCCAGTTTGGAATAAGAAAAGTCTTTTTCCTCTTTACTGATCTTTTCTGCAGGAGTGAACCCATCAATGATATTCCCATCACCGCCCTGCATCCGGAAAAAAACCAGGAGATTTTCTTTCAACACTTCTTTTGTATTCACCTGCGCAGCCAGCTCGATGAAGGTGTTGTAATCCCTGATCCACACCTCACGATAGCCATCCCCCGCATTAAAACCGGCTTTCATCACTTCAAGCGCTTTGTTTTTTACAAATGGGAAATAAGCATCGGTTTTTATTTTTTCCGCGAGTTCCTTACTGGCTGTTTTATTTGCCTGGGCTAAGGCAGTTAACGCAGGCAGCATCAGTAATATCAATGTATAATACTTCTTCATGATTTAATTATCGTATTAAAATTAAATGATTGCAGTTCATTTGTCTGTACTCATAGAAGGCGGAGGCGCACCTATGCCCCAGTTGGTATTGGGTCGTGGGCCCATATCAAAAATTAATACCCCGCCATTCGTAAGCAATTTCCTATCTATCCAGCAGTTGTCGATTTTCTTATTATTGAATGAAACCGACTGGATATACATATTCTGTTTTGAGTTGTTCCTGGTTTCGATCACCAGGCTTTTTCCCCCATAATATTTCTGATCCAATTGTATGGTTACCTTATCGAATAATGGACTGCCAAACTGAAACGTAGGGTTCATGGCTGCATGTCCCTGCACATCAAATAAACCCAACGCCGCCATCACATACCAGGCACCCAATTGGCCCTGGTCTTCATCCTGCCCAAAACCATAGCCATGCAGGGGTTCAGCTCCATAGAACTCATTGGCTATGGTACGTGTCCATTGCTGGGTCAACCAGGGTTTGCCTGAATAATTAAATAACCAGGAATGGTGCAAACAGGGTTGGTTACCGTGGTTATATAATTTTTCAAGACCTGAAAAACTATTGATCTCCTGGCCTCCGCCAAAAGTTGATTTCCGGCTTTCATTAAAAGTGTTCTCCAGGCGTTCGTTAAAAAGATCTTTCCCCAAAAGGTTCATCAAACCCGCAATATCCTGTGGAACATACCAGGTGTACTGAACGGCATTGCCTTCCTGGAATCCTCTCCATGCCTGCATGGGATCAAACTTTTCAATGAATTCGCCGTTTTCATATCTTGGCCTGATATATTTTGTTTCGGGATCGAAGATGTTTTTCCAGTAAGCAGCCTGTTTCATCAGGAGATTGTAATCGTCCTGCTTGCCCAGTGCGTTGGCAAATTGGGCAACAGCATATGAGCTGAAAGCGAATTCCAGTGTATGTGATGTTCCGAAATTAAATACCCATCCATTGGCCAGCGTGGTATCTTTTGATGGAATGTATCCGTTGTTTACAAAATAATGCAGGTCATATTTCCCCGAGCCAAATGGGCGGTTAGCGTATCCTGTTTCATTTTTATATGCAGCTGCATAGGCCTGTTTCACATCAAAATCCCGGATACCGCTGTTATAGGTGGCGGCCAGCATCAGCCCGAAATAATTGGTCTGCACACCGTTGGTATGTGCGCCAGCAGCCACTCCATCATGCATCCAGCCCGTTTCTTCTGCAAAATCCAGATTGGACTGCATGTATTCACTTTGGAAATCCGGGTAAGCCAAAGCCCATAGCTGGCTCAGATTCCAGAATGCGCCCCAGATGCCATCTGTGTTATAATGATTATATGTAGGCTTCCCATTTTTACCCAAGGGAATCTGCCCTATCTTTCCATCATGCCGGGGATATTGTCCATTGACATCGCTGGCCAATCCCCTTCCAAGCAATGCATGATAAAGCCCGGTATAAAATTTCACCTTGTCAACACTATCCCTGCCCTCCACCTTGATCCGGCCCAACATGGCATTCCACTTTTCGTGGGCGGCTTTTCTTACTGTATTAAAACTCTGGCCGGCGGTTTCAGCCTTCAGATTTTCCCTGGCATTCTTTATACTGGTGAACGAAAGACCAACCTGCATTTCTATCACTTCATCTTTACGCGTCGCAAAATTCAGAAACATGCCATTACCCACGCCTACCGATTCCTTTTGATTAAGATAGACCAGTGTGTCCTTGAAAGTTCCGTAAGACTGAGCTGTCTTGTTCAGCTGAATAACAAAATACATCTTCACTTTTTTCTCCGGATCGCAAAATTTCAGGTACTCAGGATAGGTTTCAATGGATCCTTCCAACTCCTTGCTGCCCGACAAACGAATGATAGCCTCCTTTACCTCACCACTTTCGCCCAGGCGATGGCCTATATCAAAAATGATCCTTGAGGTTTTTGATTCCGGAAATGTATAGCGGTGATATCCTACCCTTTCAGTAGCCGTGAGTTCTGCTTTAACCCCGTAATCTTCCAGGTAAACTGAATAGTATCCCGGTTCAGCATGCTCCGACTTTTTATCAAACCTGGAACGATAGCCTGAATCAGGGGCATTGAGGGAGCCTGGAATAGTTTGCAAGGCACCGGTGATCGGCATGGTTACCAATCCACCGATCTGGAATTCGTGAAAATGGCCAAACCCTTCGATAGACCGGTGTCGATCGTCGTATCCACAGGGCTCCCAACCACCATGGCTGCCGTAGCCATTGGTATGGGGCGCCAGTTTCGCCATGCCGAAAGGCAAAGAGGCAGGGGTATAAAAAAACCATCTGCCATGCACTGAACCGATCTGTGGATCCACATAGACCGATGGATCAAACTCATTTTTAGTTACCTGTGCTTGCGAAGCGGATGCAAAAAGAAAAAGGAATAAAAAACACAATTTAAATACCTTCATGATATTCATACTTTCACTTCAAATGTAACTGTTTATCGTGCAGGCAAAAACAAACCGTTTTATTTCTCTTGTCACAGCCATTGCGGCATTAGGTGGTTTTCTTTTTGGTTTTGATATGGCCGTGGTGAGCGGCATCATTGAACCCCTCAAATCGCATTATGGTTTATCTGCCTCGCAGGAAGGATTTTTTGTTTCTTCCGCACTCCTGGGCTGCATTGCGGGCGTAGCTTTCTCCGGTTATCTCAGCGACAGGATCGGCAGGAGGAAGGTTCTGTTCATCGCTGCCTTCCTTTTTATTATCAGTGCTGTTGGATTCGCATTTTCAGAACTGTACACTGCTTTAATATTTTTCCGCATCCTGGCAGGTATGGGAGTGGGTGTAGCTTCAAATGTTTCGCCACTATATATTTCCGAGATCGCCCCGGCGCAGAAAAGGGGCAGCCTGGTCACGTTTTACCAGCTCGCCATCACCATCGGTATTTTGGCAGCTTACCTGAGTAATCTTTTTCTGCAACGTAATGCGGCGGCTTATGGGGCTGATGACAACGGTCTATTTCATTGGCTATTCATAGAAAATGTTTGGCGGGGAATGTTTTTAGTGGGTGTGTTTCCAGCACTGGCATTTGCTTTACTGTTGCTGATCGTACCCGAAAGCCCGCGATGGCTTGTCAATGACGGAAAGCCAGATGCGGCACTGGCTATACTGACCAGGATCTCCGGCGAACAACAGGCGATAACAGAATTAAATGCCATACGTGAAATGGCTTCGCAGAAAAAAGGTGGCTTTGCCGAACTGATGCGCTTGCCTTTGAGTAAATTATTAGCGCTTGCCATGACGCTCACAGCGTTGTCGCAGTTCAGCGGCATCAATGGCGTAATTTTTTACGGCCCTACCATAATGAAATCAGCCGGGATCGTTACCAGCGATGCATTGTTTTACCAGGTCATACTTGGCCTGGCCAATATGCTGTTTACATTCATTGCCATTTTAAAGGTTGACCAATGGGGCCGTCGCCCTCTGTACCTTTATGGCTCCATGTTTGCCGCGCTGGCACTGGCTTTAACCGGTATCTGTTTTTTAATGAACATCACCGGGTGGCTGATGCTGGGCTGCATTATTCTGTTTATTTTATTCTTTGCCTTTTCATTGGGGCCGTTAAAATTTGTGATCTCTACTGAAATATTTCCAACTCATGTACGGGGCACAGCCTTATCGGTTTGCATTATGACCATGTGGGTGTCTGACTGGTTCGTGAACCTTTTATTCCCTGTCATGCGGGATGGACTGGGAATCGCGGCTACGTTTTTTATATTTTCTTTCTTCTGTCTCCTTTCCTTCCTATATGCTAAACGTAAGCTAATGGAGACAAAGGGAAAAAGCCTGGAAGAAATTGAAAAAATGCTGACCTAGCAATAAGAATTATTCAAATGAAGAAGTTCATCGAAAAATACAGGGCTGAGATCCGGATCTTCATCATCGTAGTGGTGGTGATCATACTCAGCCGAATCATTAATTACCTGATGGGATAATGATCACAACTTGTCTGATGTAGCCAATGCGATCACTCTTCCCCGATCGCCTACGGCATTGTAGAAATGATAGACCCTGCCCTTCCATTTGATCACAAACGGTTTATGGGCGTAGGTGCTGTCGTAAGGCTCGGAAGGCCTGATCAGATCTGCTCCATCCCAATCAGTCCAATGGATCAGATCATAAGAACAGGCAAACCTGTCGTAAGCATGACCATCCCCATTCCAGAAAGCACCGAAGTAAAACATAACATACAGATCGCCGATCCTGGTGATCTGGGCATCTCCACAAATGGTTCCTTTTTTATAACGACTGATCAGCGGCTGAGATCCATAACGTATCCAATTCACCATATCATTAGATACTGCCATACCGATGCTTTCATACCTGGCTGTATCACCAGCTGCATTGTAATACATTATAAACTTGCTTCCCGTATGCTTCTTCCGGTCCCTGATCACATAGCTCTTGAAGATCGTGCCCCTGTCGTACCAATTTGCGTCTTTATCATTTGCAGCGAGTACAGGCCTGTTTAATCTTTGCCATTCTTTCACAGTACTCGGTTCGTCTGTATAAGCCATTCCCACTCCCAGTTTACCGGCCTCATAGCCCTTCACCGGTCCTCCCAGGTAAGACATCCAGTATTTGCCTTCGTATGGATAAGGTTTATAATTTCCTCCCCATTTGATATTCAGCAGCGACATGTATCCTGCTTTCTGATTCGCATCCCAGCCTGAATCAGTGAACGACATGATCCGTCCTTTTGAGGTCCAGTTGACCAGGTCTTTACTCTCGGCCAGCCAGGTCTCATAACCACGCCCATCAAAAATAATATAGGTCATACACCATGTATGCTTCCACCAGAATATGGATGGGCTGTCGATCATTTTGGTGGAGTCCGGATGTTTGAATACTATGCCATGCTTGTAAGGTGTGCGTATCTCTTCATAGATCTCCTGCATGGTTTCTTTCGAAACAACGGTCTCAACTGGTCCACGACAATTGTAAAAGACCAGGACAACGCAGAACAGGAAAGCTATTCGGATAGTCATTTTGGTTAGATGCTGATGAGGTAGCATGCAGCTAAAAGTAAAAAATTGCAGCCAAAACAACAGTCCAGACCATACTGCTTTGATTATATTTGAAGATAAACCAACCGGCATGACCGTTCATTCATTTAAGATCGGATTATTCGGCATCGGCCTGGATACATACTGGCCACAGTTTGAAGACCTGGAGCAAAGGCTTGAAGACCACCTGGCAGAAGTGGAA
>JAHEFC010000157.1 GCA_024640385.1 Sphingobacteriales bacterium | reverse complement strand
CCGTAGATCTTCATCAGGCCATCTGCATTACCCATAAAAGAACTGTACAGCATCGGAATTTCGCGGTCAGTTTTCACATCAAGAAATTGTGAGAACTGTTGTATGGAACTGTTCCCTATTTTCACTTCGTCTTTGATGAAAGACGCATAATAGCTCTCCACCATGTAGCCATCTTTCCGGATCATGGCGATCAGCTCAGCATATTTCCTTCTGCCTTCTTCCACTACAGATTTATCATATAATCGCTCATACATTTTCCAGACCAGCTTACCAGGTGATTGCTGTCCCAGTTTCACGTCGTTCATATCCAATTCGAGGTCCAGCCCCATGCCTTTGAATTTCAGCCCGTTTTCTTCCGCCCATTTCCTGGTTTCGATATATCGGCGGATAGCCATATCTCCATTGCCTGCATGAAACCAGTACCCCTGTTCTTCCGGTAAAAGCAACCACGCAACAACGGGAATACCAGCCTCCGTAAGTTTTTTAACAATGACGGCCCTTTCGGGAGTGAGATCAAGAATCCCCATCCGTATCTCTGCATTCAATTGTTTCAATGTGGGTATCAATGCCGAATCACTGAATAATCTTACGAGTTCAGGACTTTTCAATTCATTGAAAAAAGAAATGACGGGCCTTGCACTGGACGAAGAAATTATACTGGTGAACAAGGCAACTGTCAAGATGAGCCTGCACATGGTTGGGTTGATTAAGGATGAGCCTGTCCAAATGTAAGAAACAAACCAGTTTGGGTTTTCTGAAATCGGTTTCCTCGTTATGCATTAAAAGATTGACTATAATTATACATCAAGTAAACAGATCAACATGACCAGGATACCATTTGACGAAATGCAATCGACCATCGCAAAAGCTTTCCGTAACGCAGGCATGCCGGCAGAAAAAGCCCAAATCTGTGCAAGGGTTCACACCGAATCAAGCAGGGATGGCGTTTACTCCCATGGCCTTAACCGTGTTGAACGCTTTGTAGAATACCTGCATAAGGGATGGGTTGACCCGAATGCAGAACCTACGCTACATGCCAATTTAGGCGCCATGGAGATCTACAATGGCAATATGGGCGCGGGTATCTTGAATGCGCTGTTTGCTATGAACCGCGCCACAGAAATGGCAAAGGCCAATGGCCTGGGCCTCGTGAGTCTGAACAATACCACGCACTGGATGCGCGGCGGAGCTTACGGATGGCTTGCGGCGGAAAAAGGTTATATCGGGATCTGCTGGACCAACACCGAATCCTGTATGCCGGCATGGGGAGCGAAGTCGGGAGGCATTGGAAATAATCCTTTCATCATGGCCGTACCCCGAAAAGAAGGGCATGTGGTGCTGGATATGGCCATGTCGCAATACTCTTATGGCAAACTCCAGGTGACCCGGTTAAAAGAACAGAAACTGCCCTATCCGGGAGGATTTGATAACAACGGCGTCCTGACCGATGATCCAGGTGCGATCGAAGAATCCAGAAGAATACTGCCCATGGGATATTGGAAGGGATCAGGGTTTGCCATCCTGCTCGACATTATTTCAAGCTTGCTTTCCGGCGGATTGACCACGGCAGGAATTGACAAATACGATAAAGGATCCTGCGGCAGTTGCTGCCAGGTTTTCATTGCAGTAGATCCATTGAAATTCAACACCCTGGAATTTGTTGACCATGCGATCAATGAAACCATACAGCAGATCAAAAACTCTGTACCCGCAAAAGAAAATACGGAGATCTATTACCCAGGTGAGCAATCCCTGAGAACAAGAAAAGAAAATATGGAACTGGGTATTCCGGTGGATGCCGGTATCTGGGAGAAAGTAATACAGCTTGCAAAACAATAAATCCTTTCCATGAAAGCATTATGTGTTTATTCAGCTAACAACCTGGTAATAGAAGACAGGCCCCTGCCCGTTATCAGTTCTTCAAACCAGGTGCTGATCAAAGTGAAAGCAGCCGGGATCTGCGGATCTGATGTGCATGTTTATCATGGAACATCGCCAGTTGCTACCTATCCCAGGGTGATCGGTCATGAGATCGCAGGTGAGATCATTGAAACAGGGCAAGATGTTGCAGGCTTTGCTGTTGGTGATCGCGTAGTGATTGACCCCGTGATCAGTTGCGGTAAATGCTATCAATGCCGGATCGGCCGGCAGAATGTATGCGGTAAACTCCAGGTAAGATCAGTGCATGTTGACGGCGGTTACCAGGAATACATAGTGATGCCGCAAGAAAGCATTTACAGGATTCCACGACATCTCAGCTGGGAAGAAGCCGTGATGATAGAGCCCTTCACCATTGCAGAGCAAGCCTGCTCGCGGGCAGAAATTACCGCCGACGATTTTGTTTTTATCATGGGCGCCGGACCGGCAGGACTAAGCATTTTAAAAAGAGCAAAAATGACGGGGGCTACCTGCTACATCTCAGACATACTGAACACAAGGCTGGATTTAGCAAAACAATACGGGGCAGACGTAGTGATCAATGCCAGGGAAACCGATGTTTTTGAAGAGATCATGAAACTCACGGGCAACAGCGGCGTGACTGTCGTCATCGATGCCGTATGCAATGTCAGATCACTGGAACAGGCTTTAACTTATGTATGCCCGGCGGGAAGAGTGATTACATTTGGATTTGTCAAAGAGCCATCTGCCATCAGCCAGCTCAGTATCACTGCCAGGGAGATTGATATAAGGGGTTCGAGATTACACAATAATAAATTCCCTGCAGTTATTCAACATTTCGAAGCCGGAAGAATAGAAGTGAAGGATATGATCACACATCGCTTCCACTTTCTTGAAATTCATGATGCATTAAAGCTGATCGACGATCCTGCAACTGAAAAAGGCAAGGTGGTCCTTTTATTCTGATCCTATGGAACCATCGTCACACAAAACAGGCAATTACAGGTGGACCATATGTGCTCTTGTGTTTTTTGCCACAACTATCAACTACCTGGACCGGCAGGTGCTCAGCCTGCTTAAACCTTATCTGGAGGAGAATGGTCTGTTCGGCACTGATCCCGCACACTATGAGTCCATCTATGCCAATATCGTGATCGCATTTCAACTCGCTTTTGCCTTTGGTATGGCGCTGGTTGGAGGAGTCATTGACAAGATCGGTCTCAAACTCGGTTATGCCTTGTCACTATTCGCCTGGAGCCTGGCCTCCATAGCGCACGCCATAGTGAAAGGGCCGTTTGGATTTGGTGTGGCCCGTGCAGCATTGGGACTTCCCGAAGCCGGTAATTATCCTGCGGGTGTTAAAACCATTGCAGAATGGTTCCCGAAGAAAGAACGGGCCCTGGCTACAGGGGTTTTTATCTCCGGCACAAACATTGGCGCGATACTGGCACCTGTGCTGGTGCCCCTCATAGCAGTCACCATGGGATGGCAGTGGGCTTTTATACTAACCGGAGCCGTGGGCTTTATCTGGCTGATCTTCTGGCAGATCATTTACGACTCCCCACAAAACAAACTGGCAAAAGGCAAATTAAGTCAGAATGAATTCGAACTGATCAGAAGCGACAAAGAAGATGCAGTCACCGAAGAATCCAAAAAATCTTTTAGTTGGTTCAAACTCCTCAGTTACAGGCAAACCTGGGCCTTCTTCATTGGTAAATTGCTCACCGATCCTGTATGGTGGTTTTTCAGCTTCTGGTTACCCGCCTTTCTTAAAGAACAATATGGATTGACTGGCACACAGGTTAGCCTGCCGCTGGTACTGGTATATACCATGACCACGATCGGAAGCATCTTAGGGGGATGGTTGCCCAAATATTTAATAGAAAAAGGAATGGATACCAATAAGGCACGCAAGAAAGCCATGTTTATTTACGCATTCATTCCCTTAACAGTTCTTTTTGTACAATATGCCGGCGATTTCAATATGTGGTATGCGGTGATCATCATCGGGATTGCCGCTTCGGCTCACCAGGCCTGGTCGGCAAATATTTTTACTACTGTGTCAGACATGTTCCCCAACCGCGCTGTTGCATCTGTAACGGGCATCGGCGGTATGGCAGGCGGAATTGGAGGGATATTGATTGCCACATCTGCTGGTCTGTTGTTTGACCATTATAAAGCCGCTGGTGATATCCGTATCGGTTATGGCATTATGTTTATGATCTGTTCATCTGTTTACATAATTGCCTGGCTTATCATGCATGCCCTGGTTCCAAAATTCAAAAAGATCAACTTGGATCAGGATAGTTAATCAATGTATTTTTTATAAACCGATCTATAACCAACAAGCTTCGCGAACGGTGACAGGATACCAAACAGGATCAACTGTATCACATAAGGAATCTTTGCCAGGCGGTATACCTGCTTGTACCTGAACATTAATAATGCAGTCTGCAAAACAGATGGCAGGCCGTTCTCATTTACTTTCCCGTCAGCTGCCAGGCCCATTCCGGTTTCCAGCAAATACTCGGTATCAAGGGCCGGTCTCACTTTCCAGTTCACACGGGATTGCTGATCACTATGATTCCACATGGAATGAACCGTATTGGCAGGGATAACAAGCTGCTCACCTTGCTGCAGGATCCTCAGTTCTCCATTGAGCCTCACGCTGATAGTCCCTTCTTCAACTGTGAACTCTTCTTCCTGTTGAGGATGATAATGGGCCACGGGCTCTTTTGAATGTGATGAATAAACGGATTCCATCTCGAGCAGCCGCCCGCCGGTATCCCTGCCCGTTTGAATGAACCTGATCGTTTGTCCTGATCCAGGGTTGCTTATCATTTTGTTTTTGACTGCCATAAAATATTCCCCATCTATATCCGCCAAATTACAAACCTTGCAGGGGCAAAAAAATATGATGATGCACGAATTGAGCAATCCGGCGTGGGAATCGTTATGCAGCCGGCAAAAACAGTTTAACAGGGGGGATGATGAGATCAGGTATTATCCCGAAGATGTATCTCCATTTCTCGCAGTAAAGCACTGGGATGAAAATGATCTTCATCTCCTAAGTACCAGGGTGTTGCCCGACAGATCATTCTCTATGGTAGTTGAAAAGCAGGTCCAGTTGCCCTCATTGTTCGACATCATCTTTGCCATACCGCTATACCAGATGGTTTGCGCCGATCTGAAGGCGTCCACAAAAAATGGAATGGAAGTCATTGATCTTACCTATGAACACGTTCCACAAATGCTTGAATTGACGGCCATGACCAAACCGGGACCCTTTTATGAAAGAACCATTGATTTCGGAAACTATATCGGGATCTTTGAACAGGATAAACTGGTAGCAATGGCCGGCGAAAGAATGAAGCTAAATGGTTATACCGAAGTGAGTGCCATTTGCACGCACCCGGACCATCTTGGAAAAGGATATGCCTCCGTGTTATTTTCAAAAGCATCTGCACGCATTGTGGAAGATGGCAGCAAACCCTTCCTGCATGTAAAAAAAGATAACGAAGGCGCGATCAGGATCTATGAAAAATTCGGATACCGGATAAGGAGTGAAATGTTCTTCACTGTTTTCAAAAAAAGAATATCATAAGGTTGTCTTCTTTACGCCTTGTTTGGTGATCTTAACCGGCAATATCAATCCATCTTTATCGAATTTCATTTCATCAATGCAGGTTTCCCGGGAATTGCCATCGGTTTCAGTCAGCGGCCGCCGGTGATAGATGATGAAATATTTATCCTTACCAGGAATGGTCAGCACAGAATGGTGGCCTGCGCCTGTTGCAATAGTGGGATCCTGTTGTAATATTTTTCCGATTCTTTTGAATGGGCCGGCGGGATTGTCGGCAATGGCATAAGCCACACTATAGTCGGGCCCCGTCCACCCGCCCTCTGACCACATGAAATAATACCTGCCGTTTCTTTTGAAAACAAATGGTCCTTCCACATATCCTTCAGGCGTGATCTCTTTGAATGTAGTCCCATCTCCAAAAGGCAAAAATCCATTTAACTGATCATTCAGCTGTACCAGGTTGCAATGCCGCCATCCGCCGTAGTACATGTATACCTTACCGTTATCATCCCTGAACACAAACTGGTCTATAGGCTGGGCCCCGTTGTAAAACCTGTCTATAAGGGGTTTGCCCAGGTAATCTTTAAAAGGACCTGCCGGCGAATCAGCAACTCCAACACCTATGCCACCTTTTTCCTCGTTGTTTTGGATGTCGTTGGCCGCAAAAAACAGGAAGTACTGTTTTCCTTTCTGGATGATGGAAGGCGCCCACATGGCCTTTTTCGCCCATTTCACCCGGCTTGTGTCTATGACGCGTTCATGCTTTTGCCAGTGGACCAGATCGATAGATGAAAATGCATCCAGGAAAACCTGTTTTTCATATGGCGCCGAAAATGTTGGATAGATCCAGTATTGTTTGCCGAATATAATGGCCTCCGGATCAGCATACCAACCGGGAAACAATGGATTGCCGCTGTATTCAGGCGGTTTGTTCTGGGACAATGCATTTAATGATCCCAGGAAAAACAAAATGATCAGAAACGGAGACTTAATTATTTGCATGGCAGCTTTTGTGAATTCCCTATTATAAAGCTAAATTTAATCAGGTCTTTTCATTCACCCTAATACTAAATCATGAACTGGTATATTATTACGCTGGCCGGTATAGCTGCCATAGTATTGATCGTGTTCCTGGTGAAGCGGAATATCAAAGATGAAGCTAAGTTTGAAGACCAGTTGAAAGAAGACTATCATAAACCCAGGGACACGGATGTAAACGATACCATTATCGATTAATTGCTGAACATGAATCATAGGATCATATTACTCTCTGCATTTTTATTCATCGGTATAATTTCGAATGCACAACAAAAACATGCTGTTTTTGGAAACATCAGCTTGACAACCGAACTGAATAACAGCGGAAAATTTCTTTACTCCGTAGCATATAAAGGGCAGCCCGTTATGCTTCCATCCACCCTTGGGTTTAGCCTGTCCAAACCAGATCTGCTGCTCAACGAATTCAATTTGATCAAAACAGATTCAACAGTAGTTGATGAAACCTGGGCACCCGTTTGGGGTGAACAGGATTCCATACGGAACAACTACAAACAAATGGTGTTTCATCTTGCAAGAAGATCAGCACCTGCCGTGAAATTGAATATCATATTCAGGATATTCAACGATGGCATAGGTTTCAGGTATGAGTTCCCGAAGCAGGATGAATTGGCATATTTTATAATAAAAGACGAACTGACCAACTTCCGGATGAGCGGGGATCACAAAGCCTTCTGGATCCCCGGCGACTATGACACCAACGAATATCTGTATAATTACACCAGTCTCTCATCGGTCAGCGCCCTGGAAGCTGCAGCTAAGGAAAAAGACATTGCTGTTAGTTCACCCATCGGTCCAAATGCAGTGCAGACGCCCCTGCAGATGAAAACTACAAAAGGATTGTATATCAATATTCATGAAGCCGCACTGGTCAATTATCCCGCCATGGACCTGTTGCTGGACAAAAAAAACCTGACACTGACCTCCACACTGGTGCCCGATGCTGTAGGGAACAAGGCCTACCTGAAAGCACCTGGAGTGACACCATGGAGAACCATCATTATCAGTGATAAAGCCACTGGGATCCTCAGTTCAAAGATCATTCTGAATCTTAACGATCCAAGCACTATCAAAAATACCGACTGGATCAAACCCCAGAAATTCATCGGCATGTGGTGGGAGATGCACGTGGGAAAAGCAAACTGGCCTTATGAAGGGGGCAAACATGGTGCTAATACAGCCAATGTTAAACACTATATTGATTTTGCATCCCGGCACGGGTTTGACGGGGTGCTGGTGGAAGGCTGGAATCAAGGATGGGAAGACTGGTTTGGAAATTGGAAAGAAGACGTTTTTGATTTTGTTACGCCATATCCTGATTATGATATCAATGAGCTGACCCGCTATGCAAAAGAGCGCAACGTGAAGATCATCATGCATCATGAAACATCCGGTGCTGTTACCAATTATGAACGAAGAATGGATACGGCTTATCGCTTCATGTTGGATCACGGGATCAATACAGTCAAAACGGGATACGTGGGCAAGATCATTCCCCGCGGCGAACACCACGATGGCCAGTGGATGGTGAATCACTATAACAGGGTGGCTGAAAAAACCGCTTCTTATCATATCATGCTTGTTGCCCACGAGCCCGTACGTTCAACCGGGCTTCATCGCACGTATCCTAACTGGATGGCGAGTGAAGCAGCGAGAGGAACAGAATTTAATAATGCGCCTACACTCGGTATTCCCCCTGAACACCAGGTGATCCTGCCTTTCACAAGATTGATGGGAGGGCCAATGGATTATACACCAGGACTTTTTCATTTTCAATTGAATCAGTTTGAGAGCAGTCGCAAGCAACGAGTGTTGTCAACCCTGGCAAAACAATTGGCGCTTTATATTACCATATACAGCCCGATCCAGATGGCTGCTGATCTCCCCGAGAATTACGAAAAACATCTGGATGCCTTTCAGTTCATCAAAGATGTTCCAGTCAACTGGTCCGAGACCATGATCATAGACGCTGAGCCAGGCGATTATCTGACTATCGCGAGAAAAGCGAAGAATGGGAAAGATTGGTTCGTAGGATCGGTGACGGATGAAAATGCAAGGCTCATGCAACTTGATCTCACATTCTTATCACCGGGTAAAAAATACAAAGCTGTTATCTATAAAGATGGTCCTTTGGCTGATTACGATAAAAATCCGGAGTCGTACCAGATCGACACCATGGAGGTCACAAATAAAACAACGCTGAAGATCCAGCTGGCCAGGGGTGGCGGCTGCGCCATCAGCATCTTCGAATTA
>JAHEFC010000460.1:1422-3203 GCA_024640385.1 Sphingobacteriales bacterium | reverse complement strand
TGAATTCAGCCTCAGATTTTTCTGCATTACCATATTCCGTAGCCCAGGCATACCCTATGGTGAATTTGTGATAACGGAGCATATCCATCACCCCAACCTGAGGTATGGCTACTGCAAAAAGATCAGGTCTTTGGTTCACCACCGCACCTACCAGGAGGCCGCCATTGCTACCTCCTCTTACCGCCAGCTTTGCCGGATTACTGTATTTATTGGAAACCAGCCATTCGGCCGCACCGATCATATCGTTGAATACATTCTGCTTATTCATCAGCATTCCTGCCTTATGCCATTCTTCACCGTATTCGTTACCGCCGCGAAGATTTACCATGGCAAATATTCCGCCCTGCTCCAGGAAAAAAACATTCGACATGCTGAACACCGGTGTCATAGGAACATTGAAACCACCATATCCATAAAGTAAAACCGGATTACTCCCATCCAATTTCAGCCCTTTTTTAAAAGTCAGGAACATGGGCACCCTTGCGCCGTCCTTTGACGTAAAGAAAACCTGTTTTACATCAAAAGCAGATGGATCGAACTTTACTTCGGGTCTTCTGAATTCCTCCGACTTGCCGCTTTTGATATCGTACTTGAATATGGTGGGAGGATAATTGAATGAAGTATAGGTATAGAAAAGTTCAGTATCTTTTCTTCTGCCGGAAAATCCGGAGGCTTCGCCTATACCAGGCAGGGATATCGTTCTGATCAGTTTTCCCGAATAGTCAAACTGTTTCACCAGGGAATAAGCATCTTTCAGATACTGGGCGAACAAATATCCACCGGCTGTGCCAACACCTGTCAATACTTCCTTCTGCTCGGGTATTATATTCTTCCAGGATTCTTTTCCGGGATTTTTGGGATCGATCAGTACCACGCGAAAATTGGGAGCATCAAGATTTGTTTTGACCAGGAGTTTATCACCGGAATTATCTATAAAAGAATGCTCGTTTGAAAACCCAGGTAACAACAGCTTAAATGACGCCTGGGTTTTATCCTGCAGATCGCGGTAGAGCATTTCCTGGCCGCTGGTGCCTTCAGAACTGACAATAACAACAAAGCGCTCGTCTTCCGTTATCCCGGTATTGAAGAACCTTTTTGGATGAGCCGGGTCTTCATACACCAATTGGTCGCTCTCCTGCGCAGTTCCCAGTTTATGAAAATAAACCTTCATGTTCTCATTCTGGTTGGTGAGCTTTTTTGACTCATCCGGCTTGGGATATCGGCTGTAATAAAATCCTTCCTCCCCTTTCCAGTCCAGTCCGGTGAACTTAAGATCCACCAGGTGGTCGCTGAGCAATTCACCATTTGCCACCTTCATTACAAATGCTTCCTGCCAGTCACTGCCCGACCTGGAAATGGTATAGCCCATGAATCTTCCTGAATTTGGAAAGCTCGCCCCTCCCAAGGCCACGGTACCATCAGCGGACAGTGTATTTGGATCAAGCAACAATTCAGACGGGCCAGTCAGACCTTTCTGCCTGAAAATGACTGACTGATTCTGCAGTCCGCTGTTCTTACTGAAAATATAATAATCTCCCTGCTTTGACGGTGCACCATACTTCGGGTAGTTGAACATCTCTTCAAGCCTTGTTCTTACCTTATTACGGTAAGGTATACCCGAAAGAAATTTTTCAGTCAATGCATTTTCTTCCGCGATCCATGTTTTCAATGTATCGCTGCTCTCATTCTCCATCCACCGGTAAGGGTCGTTGATCCTGGTTCCGAAATAATGGTCAACCTGGTCAGCTTTGAAAGGCTTAGGATATTGAGCCCTCGCATTG
>JAHEFC010000460.1:0-1412 GCA_024640385.1 Sphingobacteriales bacterium | reverse complement strand
ATCAGATAATAAAATTTATTCATCACTGTTAGAATTGGTCTTTATTGAAATCCCTGTTCCATGCAACCTATGGGTGCTCCCGGGGGGATCGCTGCATGAATCGTAGGCTTTGCTTTATCCGGCGATTTCATTCTTTCCAAGGCCAATGCGTAATGACCGGCCAGTTGTTCATCAACAGTAGCTTTCTTTTTTGTTTCAATATATAATTTCAGATCATCCAGTGTTTTTCTCATCACAGCTTTCGCGGCAAAAGAAGATTTCTCATCTACGGAAGCTGCCAGCAGATAGGTGAGCAGAACCTGTTCTGTCTGCTGCTGCACCAGCGCGGCAAATCCCTTTCTCCGGGGCGCTTCCCATGTTGCATGGATGATCCTTTTATTCATGTCAGACAATTTCATCCCCACACCCGTATCCTGGGCCATCCTGCTCAGTCTTTCAGGATGGAAAAGGAAGGAAAGCGGGAGATCTGCCGCTGTTTCAGCAGGCGCCAGCGGATCGAAAGAAAGTCCTGTATGTTTCCTGAAAAGTTCATTGCCATAAGGATATCCTGCAGGCCTGGGCGGAATTAATGTTACTATGTGGCGGGGAATTTGAAGAAACTCCGGCTCCAAGGTTTGCATAATGGCATCCAGCGCATTTTGCTGGGTCTGCAATGGCAATGGAGAAACCGGTTTCATTGTTTTACCATTCAAAGCATAAGTATAGTCCAGTCCTCCCACCAGTTTGCAGGCGGCTTCAACCTGGTATCGATGATAGAAATAAACAGGTACCAGTACATCTTCCAGCATGGCCATGGGGAATCCGGGCCTGATGCTGTTGGCTCCGAATCCGTCCAACGCCTTCTTCCTGATCCTGATCACTTCTTTCAACTCAGCAACCGGTTCTTTTCCATTATCCCAAAGGTGTGCGGTTGGATGCATGCCGCCGGGTGCCCTGGCATCCTGGTCGCTGATGAACTGCATTCCCCTGGCCCCTGCATCATCCAATATTTTATCCAGCTGTTGCTGCTCATTGGTTCCGTCCGCATACTCACGATAACCCCAGTTGATCGCAATTTTATCCCACTCGCCGATCTTGTCATCATAAGCCTGACTCATGTCGATCGTCCCATCCGCCCCTATCCTGATCATGGGATGCGGATAATCCATCACACTGGCCCTGTTGTTCACACTGGAGGCATAATTGTGCATGAGGCCCAGGGTATGCCCTACTTCATGCGCTGCCAACTGTTTCAATCTTTCCAGCGCCATCTTCAGCATCTTATCCTCTGCAGGCATTCCATTCTCAAAAGGCGCCAGCAGGCCCTGCGCGATGAGATAGTCCTGGCGCACGCGAAGTGAACCCAGCGTGACCTGCCCTTTGATGATCTCTCCTGTCCTGGGATCTGTCACCCCGGCACCATAACTCCATCC
>JAHEFC010000156.1 GCA_024640385.1 Sphingobacteriales bacterium | reverse complement strand
CAGTACAGCCCTAACACAAGGTATGAGCTTTACATCCAGAAGAACAGTTATATCAAGATGAGGGAATTAGCAATTGGTTATAACCTGCCTTCAGCATGGTCTAAGAAAATTGGTGCAAAGCATGTGAACGTCTCTGTATTCGGAAGGAACCTGTTCTATTTCTACAGGACCCTGAAGCAGATCGATGCTGAACAAACAGCAGCAGGTGCAAGGTGGTTCCAGTCTCTGACCAATGTGGGAACCAACCCTTCAACCAGAACAGTTGGTGTTATGTTGAGGACAACCTTCTAATTCTAAAGCATTAAAAGATTATTATGAGAAAAATATTTTTAGCGCTTACTGTTCTGGGAGTGATGATCTCATCCTGCAGTAAGACGGATTTTGCAGATGCGTATGCAGATCCTTCAAAAATTTCAGTGACCACGGTAGAGAAGCAGTTTTCAGGCTTCCTGCAAACCAATAAGGACTATGTTCTTCCAGCATACTGGAACTATTTTGTTGTGCTGAGAACAACCCTTCACTACTATACCCAGGCTGTGGGTTGGGTGAATGTCAACAACCAGTATGTTCCAGGTATGGCTGCGATCAGTGCACGCTGGAGTACTTATTACAATCTGCTGGCTCAGTATCGTGAACTGCAGAAAGTATATAATGGCCTCTCCGAGAGCGATCAGGCTGCGTGGAGGATCTATATGATCTCTGCTACCATTTACCTTTACGATGCAACTCAGAAAATGGTAGACCTTCATGGTGATATTCCATTTTCTGAAGCAGGTATGCTGAGTACTAATAGCGGCGATTACAATGCTTCACTGCCTAAGTATGATGGTGCGGAATCTATCTACACCACGATGCTGGACGATCTGAAGAAGTTCTCTACAGAACTCAGCACGATCGTAGTTCCCAGTGGTATTCTTACCGGATTCAAAACGCAGGACTATATCAACAAAGGTGATATAACACTTTGGAGGAGGTATAATAATTCTCTCCGTCTCAGAATGTTGAGCCGTGTTTCTGATGCTGCTTCTTTCAAGGCAAGGGCTGACGGAGAGATCGCTGAGATTCTGAACAATCCTTCAACTTATCCATTGGTGACTACAAACGCCAACAATATCCAGATCAAGGTTATCGACCTGAGTACCCCGATCAACTCTAAAGGTTTCAGGACTGGCCTGGAAGACTGGAACGGAAACGTTGCAGGTAAAGTGATGATCGACCATATGAAGACCAACGTGGACCCAAGATTAAGGGCTGTGTTTGAACCAGGAGTAAATGCCGCTGGTGTTTATAACGGAGTTGATCAAATGGCACCTGCAGCAGATCAGACCAAGATGATCTCTGATGGTAAGGCTGCCCTGTACAACAGGTCTACACTGAGCAGGAATGAATATTTCCCTGGTGTTCTGATCAATGCTGCTGAGGTGAATCTGCTTGCTGCTGAAGGTTTCCTGAAAGCAGGAAAAGCTGCTGAAGCCAAAGCTGCATATGAAGCAGGAGTTGCTGCATCGATCAATTTCTATTTTGATGTAAGGAAGCTCAGTGCTGATAACACATCTGGCACACTGGTTCCTGTAGGTAACGTTGAGATCACTGATTACCTGGCGAAACCTGCGATCAGCTGGGATGCTGCAGCTACAACTGCAGACAAGATCAAATTGATCGCCATGCAGCAATGGTTGCATTACAATGTAATTCAGAGCTTCGAAGGATGGGCTGAAATGAGAAGGCACGATTGGCCAGCACCTAGTTTCTGGGTAGATGGCGCAAATGCTCAACAGCTTCCTCCGCAGCGCTTCCTGTATGATGGAAGTGAGAAGACTTATAACCTAGCTAACTATAATAATGTAGCCGCGAAAGATAATCTTACCACTAAGATCTTCTGGGACGTAAAATAGGTATTTGGTAAATTTGAGTTGTTTAGAAGCAGGCCCCAGGTGGGGCCTGTTTTCGTATATGGGAGACAGAGACACGGAGAGGGACGCGGAGACACGGAGAAATCTGCGTCTCTGTGTCCCCCTCCGCGTCTCTGTGTCCCCCTCTGTGTCTCTGCGTCCTGTTTTTGTCACACCACGTGCTGCGCAATAAGCTCAAACCCCTTTTCGCTTATCCTGCAGGCCACCAACTGACCTCCTTTGGCAACGCTGTAGTCCAGGCAGATCGCTGATGGATTTTCGATCTTAGGGTCTCCTTTAAGCCAGTAGTGTCCGAAGAACACGGGTTTGGTATCCGGATAACTATAGTATTGCCTGTTTGGAGGAATATCATCTTCCGCAATTTTTTTAGGGCATTCCATCAGCACATCTTTATACTTCTTTCTTGCCTCCGGTGCGGCCCACCATTTTACACGGGCTTCGGTTCTTTCGTTACCGTCCTTGTCGTGAAATATAACGCCCTCGGGTAAACGATGTTCTTTCCCCTTCAGGGATTCTTCCACTGCCCAGTAGGTAGCTCCTCCATTGATCTTATCGTTTGCCAGGCTCAGGAAACCCGGGGTGATGCCATCGTAGTCCTGCTTCAGGAAATTGATATGTTCATTGTCCCAGCAGGCATGTATCACCCTGAATTGTTCAAATTCCAGGAATAAGGGGAGGGTCTGGAACCAGTCCAGGAAATCCTGGAATTCATGATCATAGTGTGCAAACTGGTCCAGCGTTTCAATATGTTGTTTGATCTCCTTGATGGTATGCTGACGGAAGAAGCCTCCTTTTTCAATATGCGGCGTATGAAAAGAGATGGCATTGAATTCGTGGTTGCCCATTACGGCCGAGGCATTTCCTGATTCCACCATATCGCGCACCAGGTGTAGGGTTTCCCTGATCTTGGGCCCGCGATCGATGAAGTCTCCAACAAATACAACGTGCCGGCCTTCGGGATGACTGTATACCCCGAATCTTCTCCTATAGCCGAGGCGTGATAAGAGAATTTCCAGCGTATCTGCGTGGCCATGGATATCGCCGATAAGGTCATATTTCATAGACTATTCCGGATTCCGGATCGCGGATTCCGAATTAAATTTAGAAACATTTATGTATTTGAATCCGGAATCCATAATCCGGAATCCGGAATTCCCCAAGAGAATTAGTATCTTATCCCAAACCCTCAAGCCATGACCGCCTCCAACACTGTAAAGTATTTCAGCTATTATTTATTTGTACTGGCAGCTGTATTGATGTTTGTTCCCAACATGATGTTGTCTGTATTTCAAATTGCAGAAACCAATGAGGTCTGGATCAGGGTAGTAGGAGTGCTGGTAGCGTGTATCGCCGTTTATTACCATGAGATGTCAAAGCTGAACTCGCTGCCGTTTCTGAGGCTGACAGTTGGCGTCAGGATCTTCGTGTTTGCTGCATTTACAGGATTATGGCTGGCAGGGGTAGGACCCGTGCAGTTGATTTTATTTGGGGTGGTGGATGCGCTGGCCGCGTTCTGGACCTGGAATAATTTGAGACAAGCTGCAACTGTTAAATAAATCTCAATAGTGGGATAATATTTAATTTTATCCGCAAGGAGATAGAACTTTAGGCATCTATTCCTAAGGATTACTGCACATATCCAGATCAGTTATGAAAACCTCCTGATCTACTCTATTCAACTATTGTTATTGCGTAACCAGTTAGTGTTATGAAAACAAGTATCTAAGGCCAGACCGCCTTGGTACGCGCTATTAAAATATTTAAAGTTTTTTTTGACACACAGTTAGATTTGGACGCCGGAAGTTTCTACTTCCGGCTCTTTTTTTTAGCAGGCCCCTATAGCAGGTTGCAGGTGGCAGGTTGCAGGTTGCAGCAGATTAAATGTGCTGCAACCTGCAGCCCGTTACCTGCAACCTGCTAATAGAGTGTTTGATATACCAACACCTTCACCCTGTCCCCAAAGTCCCAGTCCGGCGTGGGCCATACATTACGCATGAAAATCGCTACCAGCTTGTTTTTCGGGTCTATCCAGAAATGCGAAGCAAACATCCCGTCCCATCCATAAGAACCATATCCCATGGGCGTCATTACGGTGGCTTTGTCCAGGTAAAGGCCGAAGCCCAGGCCAAAGCGCCTCATATCTTCGGGATTATCGAACATCAGGGATTCCCCGATCTGGTTGGTGGTCATCAGATTAATAGTATGCGGAGATAGCAATCTTGTATTATTTAGCGTTCCGCCATTGATCAGCATCTGGCAGAAAAGCGCATAGTCGTAGGCGGTGGAGCTGAGCCCTGCTCCGCCGGAGAAATAGGTTCCGTTTGGTACAAGCGGGAAATTGGCTAAGGCAGTGGAATTAGCGGGATAGGTTACCGCCCTGGCATTTTCATCCTGCCGGTATAAAGGGACCAGCCTGGAATATTTACTGGCTGGCAGGTAAAAATAAGTATCCTTCATGCCAAGCGGGCTGAAGATCTTTTGATCGAGAAATTTATCCAGGGGTATGCCGCTGATCACTTCAATCAGGTACCCCAATAAATCTGTATTAAGGCCATAAAGGAACTTCTCACCTGGATTATTGAATAAGGGCAAAGTGGCCAGGCGCATCATGTTATCTTTTAAAACAAGAGTTGGCGTACCGATCCCGCCGCCCACTTTATGTTTTGCGTAAATGGCATTGGCGAAATTGGATCCAATACCTGGATAGCCAAGGCCTGAAGTATGGGACAGCAGGTGGCGTATAGTGATCTCTCTTTTTGCGGGCTGGGTGGTGAAGGTGGTGTCGTTGGGGTTGAACTTCTCCAGCACCTTCGGATTTTTGAATTCGGGAATGAATTTGGAGATGGGATCATCCAGGGAGAATTTCCCTTCTTCCCATAACATCATTACGGCTACACTCACAATAGGCTTGGTCATGGATGCGATCCGGAAGATCTGGTCTTTCTGCATCACGGTTTTTTTCTCCACGTCACTGTATCCGAAAGCTTTATAGTACACCATCTTTCCATCTTTCAGGATGATGGCTGTTGCACCATTCAACCGGCCCTGGTCAATATAATGCTGGATGAACTGATCAACCCGGGTCAAACGTTCTGCAGAAACACCTGCAGTGGCAGGATCTACCGGGGTCAATTGGGCAAGAGATAATAGAGGCGCCAGGAAGAGTAAAAGGAAAAAAGAACGCATGAGGTAGATTTGATTAAATATACGGAATGGCAGAAATGGAGAATGAAGGGGTTAAAAATATTAATAACTTACATTGAATAGGAGGCTTGATGGGAATCAAATTCTTTATCATATCTATATTGCTGATTGTTTCTGCTCCTGTATTTGCGCAGCTGACCAAACCCAATAAATATACGGATGGTGTTGAAATAAATAAAGGAATAAAATTTGTTGGTCTGACATTTTCTGCTTCGGGAAAGAAAGCTGAGAATGAGAATACCCTGCTGGGATATATTGTAGAGCAAGACAAATCCGGCTTACAGATCAATCTTGACCCCGGCTATGTTATCAAACAGAATCTCGCTGCTGGCCTTGGTTTTACTTATGGCTTTAACTCCAACAATTATACCCAGAGGGCTTCAGACGGCACGCTTACCGATGTAAAGAGTTCTGCCAGTGATTTTGTATTTCGACCTTTTATTAAAAATTATCTTCCGATCGGAAAGGGTAAGAAATTCTATATCGTGATCCCCACCGAAATACAATTGGGGAATTCAAGTAAACTGACAGAATCAACCACTAACGGGGTACTTACCAGAACATACTCCGATAGTTTTTTATACGGTATTGCCATGAGACCTGGAATTATTGCTTTCATCGTAAATAATTTTGGATTCGAGGTAAATGTAGGGGCATTCGGTTTGAGCGCTTCAAGTGAAAAGACAAGGACTACCGGGCAGCCTGATGGAAAAGTAACAACCCAGAACCTGGACCTGAAGATCAATCTGCTGCAGCTTTCATTTGGCTTTGCTTATTATTTTCAATGAGTAAGTACATACCATATGGCTTCATCATAGTCCTGTCATTATACATATTGTACGGTTGTGTCAAGGAAGATCATTTTGGTAAATCGGATCTTAAGGAAATATTTTATTTCTCGTTACCCCAGCAGTCCGGCAATAGCATCATCATCAAAGACAGCCTGATCATCCGGGTCACGGTTGCGCCAACTGCAGACCTCACTAAGCTGTATGCTGATTCTGTAAGGCTGAGTTCTTATGCCACCATTTCTCCAGGTGTTGATGTGGTGCAGGATTTCACCAAACCCGTTCAGTATACTGTCACTGCGGAGAATGGAACCCAAGTGATATACACAGTTATTGTGAGGAAAGAATCTACCACACCACAGTTGGAGAATGCTGGTTTGGACGATTGGTATACACCGGTGGGCAAGAATTACCAGGAGCCGGGCAAAGATGAGTCGACTATATGGGCATCAGGAAATGCGGGTGTAGTAACGTTGGGGCAGGCGAATGTAAAGGCTTTTATCATTCAGGGTGCCGACTTAGGCGCTGAGATGATCACCAGGGACCTTGGTTCATTGGCTCAGCTTACTGGTCAGAGAATGGCAGCAGGAAGCATTTTTACAGGTGATTTCATATTGGATATCAGTAATCCGCTTAACTCAACAAAGTTCGGGGTACCCTTTGTTGGTAGGCCAGCAAGTTTTACCGTTTCGTATAAATATGTACCTGGCACTCCGTATAAGAACGGCCAGGGTACAACTTTAAATAAACCAGATTCATGTGATATTTATTTGTTGCTGGAGAACAGGAATAACAACCAGGTGAAGCGGGTAGCTACCGGATGGTTCCGCGATGGAAAGCAGCAGGATACCTTTAAAGATATTACAGTCAATCTGACCTACGGACCGCTGGCTGCTGGCAATCCTGTATATATGTTCCCTGCCAATGGTTTATTTGGCAGTGCAAATGATGAGGTTACACATATCAGCTTTGTAGCTGCTTCAAGTGCCTATGGCGCTTATTTTGAAGGAGGTACCAACACCACGCTGATCATTAATAATATCAGACTGAATTACTGACGCAAACGTTTGGCTGCTTTTGCGATCTCCATCCAGCATGTGCTGGCAAAGGCAACACTGATGCTGATAGTCAGTAAATGCCAGCTCAACGGCTCAAGCCTGAAAAGGTTTTGCAAGAAAGGTATGGTGAGTATGCCTGTGATGAAGAGCAGCGTAACGCCAATGATCAGGAACACCAGGTTATTCTTATAGCGCAGAGTGGTGAACAGGGAATAATAGAAAGACCGGTTGACCAGGGTCAGGAAGATATTACTGAACAGTAAGGTGATGAATACCAGGGTGCGTACCAGGGTATCGGTGTGTCCATTTTTCATGCCCCAATAACCGATGCCCAGGCAACCTGCAGTGATGAACAGACCCTGCAAAATACTGGTGAGTAATTGCCTGAATGAAAGGAAGGTGCTGCTCATTTTCCTTGGTGGCCTGTTCATGGTGCCAGGTTCCATGGGTTCGTTCTCATAAATAATGGAACATGTTGGTCCCATGATCAGTTCAAGGAAGATGACATGCACTGGTGTGAAGATCTCTGCAAATGCCCAACCCAGTACGAGTGGGAGCATTACGATCAGGATGATGGGTATATGTATGGATACGATATACTGGATGGCTTTTTTCAGGTTGTCGTAGATCTTTCGGCCCAGTGCAACGGCATCGGTCATATGGGCCAGGTCATCGTCCATCAGTATCAGTGATGCTGCACCTTTAGCCACTTCGGAACCGCGCTGGCCCATGGCAATGCCAATATGTGCGGCTTTTAATGCGGGAGCATCGTTGACTCCATCGCCCGTCATAGCCACTACTTCACCATCTTCTTTCAGGGCATCAATCACTTTGAGTTTTGCCTCAGGGAACATGCGTGCATAAATATTGACATTACTCACTCTTGCCTGCAACTCATGAGGCTGCATTTTCAAGACCTCTGCACCAGTGATCACATTGCCATTGTGATTAAGCCCGATCTGCTTCGCAATGGCAACTGCTGTTTCGGCATAATCACCTGTGATCATTTTTACGGAGATACCTGCTTCGTTGAATGTTTTAATGGTCTGGTCGATATTTTTCTTCGGAGGATCCTGGAACGCAACCAGGCCCAGGAATTCAAATTTGAATTCATCCTGCACGGCGGGCCATTCGTTTCCTTCCCATATCCCTTTACCAACACCCAGCACCCGGTACCCCTGCCGCGCATAGAAAAGGGCCTGTTCTTCAATTTGTTTTTTTCTTTCGCTGCTCAGATCAGATTGCTTCAATATTCTTTCCGGCGCCCCTTTCGCTGCTATTATAAAATCATCTTTTTGACTTTTTCCTTTTGACTTTTGACTTTGAAAGATGTGTGTCATGATCGGTGGTGCACCGCCGATCGGGTATTCATGCACCTGGTCGTATTGATCTCTTTTGTCGATCTCCGTTATACTTGCATAGAGTTTGTGAATGGCCTGCTCCATAGGATCGAAGGGTTCTGTTTCACTGCTCCACATGGCAAATTCCACCAGCTGTTCGGGAAGCTTGATATCGTACACGTTGAACGAAGTATCGGTTCCGGCATCGAATAAATGCGCGATGCTCATTTTATTCTCTGTAAGCGTTCCTGTTTTATCGGCACAGATAACAGTGGCTGCACCCAGCGTTTCCACATATTGTGGTTGTTTGACTATGATCTTGTTTTTAAGTAACCTGAATGCGCCGAGGGCCAGGAATGTAGAGAAGGCAACGGGAATCTCTTCTGGAAGGATACTCATCGCCAGCGTGAGGCCGTGCATCAGCGAGTGCAGGATATCTTTTGTCTGGACATAGTTAACCGTGATCACGATAGCAAATGCCACTGCGCCTATCCAAACCATATTTCTGACGAAAGCCCTGATCTGATTT
>JAHEFC010000155.1 GCA_024640385.1 Sphingobacteriales bacterium | reverse complement strand
TGAAGCGGCGTTGTATTGTAATGTAACAGATGCGGGCTTGAAATCTCCGGGTGGATTTGCCTGTAAAGGCGACACTGTTTATATAGGCACCAGCCAGGAGATCCGGGCCTATCTTGATAAGGATAATGATGGCAGGGCAGATACCAGCTGGACTTTTTTCAATGATATCCCGCATAGCCAGCATCCCTATGAGTGGACGAGCGGAATGAATTTTGATTCTGATGGCTGGATTTATTTCGCACTCACCACTGATTCCTGGAATGCCGGAGCGTCGCCTGATCCGAAAGGATACCGTGGCGCCATACTGAGGGTTTCACCCGATGGCAAAACCGCTGAACGACTGGCAATCGGCATCAGGTCAGTATATGGCACCGGCTTTCATCCAACGGGTGAGCTGTTCTTTGTTGACAACGAAGGTGGAGGTAATTCGAAGGAAGAACTGAATCTCCTTGGAAAAGGTAAGTTCTATGGGCATAATCCGAAGAAATATCCCAACCATGATTCCACCACCGGCCCTGTTCATGTGCTCAATACAGAAGCTGCGCCCAGTGGTATTGAATTCAATGCAGTGGATAATGATTTTGGCGGTGCAGGAGGTGATCTCTTCGTGGCTTATTATGGGCTAGCGGAAAGATGGAAACGCGGAGGCGTAGGCCGGGTGAAAATTGACAAAAAAGCTGATGGAAGTTATAGTTACCAGGAGTTTCCTGTAGCTGATATTCCAAAGCTTTCTGACCTGGGATTTGGGAAAGATGGGGCACTCTACGTTTCTTATCACGGGCTTTCCGATTACTGGTATAACCCCACTGAAGAAAAGACCGGGGGATTTTATAAGATCGTTTATGATCCTTCATTGAAAAACAAACCGTTGAGAAAGCGAGAGGCTATAGATGCCAATCTTTCATCCAACTCTATTGAACGAGGCAAACAGTTGTTCGCCAAACAGGCTTGTTTTGCATGCCATGCTACTGACGGCAAAACCGAGATGCTCGGCCCCAGCCTGAATGGAATTGCCAATACCATGTCGCGCGAAGAAATCCTGGATGATATCATGAACCCGTCAAAACGGATCAAAGCCAGCATGGTGGCCATGAAGGTCACCACGAAGAATGGCCAGGTATTGCTGGGCAGGGTAGTGAATACTGATGGCGATAATATTTCATTGATGCTGATCGGCAACCAGGTGGTACAGATACCTAAATCTGAGATAGCGAAAGCCGAAGAAGACCGGAAATCGCTGATGTATGAGAACCTTGTCAGGAACCTGAGCAAAGAGGAGATTGACAATCTGCTCGATTATATTGTAAGCCTCAGGTGATTTTTCCAGTGCCCGGAATTCCGAATTCGTTTTATCATTATTTTACAACTGATGATAAACATATTTCTATCAGCTGTTATGCTGCTGACCTGCCTGCAGACCAAAGCGCAGGAGTTTCCGAGAAAGTATGAAGCATTTAAAGTTTCGAAAGCTCCTGTCATTGATGGAAAAATGGGAAAGGGCGAATGGGACAAATCAGCGTGGTCAGCATATTTCGTAGATATCGAAGGTGACAAAAAGCCAACTCCTGCATTGAAGACGAGGATGAAAATGCTTTGGGACGACAAGCATCTTTACATTCTTGCAGACATGAAAGAACCGCATCTCTGGGCCACACTGACTGAACGTGATGAACTGATTTACAGGGATCATGATTTTGAAGTATTCATTGATCCGGATGGAGATACTAATGAATATGTTGAGATCGAGATCAATGCGTTAGGCACAGAAATGGACCTGTTCATGCACAGGCCTTATAAAAAAGGCGGGCCTATGGATATCAAGTGGAATACGGAAGGAATGAAAACGGCTGTTGGTTTGAAAGGTACCCTGAATAAGAATGATGATATTGACGAGGGCTGGGTGGTTGAGATGGCCATACCGTTTGAGGCGTTAACAAAAGGGAAAGTGGACAAGATATACAAACCGGAACCCGGTAAACCCTGGCGGATCAATTTTTCCAGGGTGGAATGGACCTTGGACAATGATGGGATATCCTATAAGAAAAGACTCCAGGCAAATGGTAAGCCAATCCCTGAATATAACTGGGTCTGGACACCGCAGGGTGTGATCGATATGCATGTGCCTGAGAAGTGGGGATACCTTTATTTCAGGTAGCAGGTAGCAGGTTGCAGGTGGCAGGTGGCGGATAATTCTTCATATAGTTTGCCAGTGCAGGTGTTCATTACAATACTATTATTATCCTGCAAGGGATCATTCCCATATCTTTTCTTTTTAGATGCATTAGTTTCCTCTATTCTTCAAATGAAAAATAAATTTTTACCGAAGGAAATGTTAACGTGATGCATCTATCTATAGGACTTGACTGAAAAAGAGCTCATAATACGGTTAAAGCAGGGCGATGAACCTGCTTTCCGGTGGCTGGTAGAACAGCATCGGAACCGCGTGTATTACAGTGTGCTGAACATACTGCAGGATCCGGATGAAGCAGAAGATGCGGCGCAGGAAACCTTCATCCAGGTGTATGAATCAATACATTCCTTCAAGGAAGAATCTATGCTGTCTACCTGGATCTACCGCATTGCCATCCGAAAAGCCCTGGAAAAGATCAGGAAGAAAAAGACCAGGGAACGACTTCAGTTCATACTTCCCTGGTGGATGCCCGATGAGAAAAAAAGCGAAGAAGCACGATACCTGAACCCTGGAATTAAAGCTGAGGATAGAGAGAAAGCCAATGCGCTGTTCAAAGCAATTGAAACACTTCCCGATAAACAGAAAATTGCGTTCACCCTGGTGAAAGTGCAGGGCATGAGTTATGATGAGGTCTGCGGAATCATGCAAATGGGAGTAAAAGCAGTTGAATCACTGATCAGCAGGGCTAAAGAGAACCTGAAAAGAAAACTGGATAAACATTATAATTCATAAATCAACAATATGAAGAAAAGATCCACACCAAACCTCGATGAACACCTGCAGGTGCTGAACCAGATGCGGGAAGTGGGCACAGACGATTTTTTCTATACCAGGCTCAGGGGAAGGCTGCAGCATACCAGCTCCCCACCGGGATGGGTATTGCCGTTTAAACCCGTGTGGGTACTGGGTTTGCTCCTGATTCTGCTGGCAGTGAATGGATATGTGTTAAGGCAGGAGCAGAAAGAGAAGAGATACGAAACCACTTACACCATACAGGAATTTGCGCAATTATACGATCAGACCATTAGTACAACTTATTAAACAGACCGTAATGGCAACTATAACGAAAAACCGATTATTCACCTGGCTATTGGGCCTCTTGTTGCTGGCCAATGCAGTTACGCTGGTATTATTCTGGATCGACAGGGCAAGGCCCCAAAGCGGAACCAAGGGGGGTGCTTCTGGTTTTATTGTGCAGGAGTTGAATTTCACTGAGCAACAGAAGCAACAGTTCGAGGAACTGGCGAAAGAGCACAGGGCAAAGGCACAAGAGCTAAGACCTAAGATCAGGGCGGCAAAAGATGCGATGTTTGAATTGGTGAAAAAACCCGGTGTTTCTGATTCGGTAAAACAGGTAGCGGCTGCAAAAGCCAGCCAGTACATCATGCAGCTGGATCTGTTTACCCTGGATCATTTCCAAAAAATCAGGGCGATCTGCGATCCGGGACAACAAAAAAAATTCGACCTAATCCTTAGCCAGTTAACCATGATGATCACAAACCCGCGCCCCCCGGACCTCCAAGGTAGGGACCTCCAAGGTAGGGACCTCCAAGGTCCCCCACCTCATCGGCAACATTGAGTTTTCTTTAACGAAGGATTTATTTCAACAGCGCATCCAAATAGAGGACCAGGATAAAGGTTGACCCTGGCGAGAAATATTAAACAATAAAAAAGAAAATTATGAAACAGTTCATGGTGATGGCATTATTCATGATGGCAGGCTATGTAATTCAGGCCCAGGACCGCCCCGCTCCTCCTTCAATGGAAGATAGAATGAAAAGAACGATGGATATCATGCAAAAAGAGGTTCAGCCTTCCGATAAACAGGCAAAGGATATGGAAGCTGCATTCAAAACATTTTATACGGAAGCCGAAAAGCTGAGAGGTGATGGTCCGCCACCCGCTCCGGGCCAGATGGATCCCAAAACAAGGGAAGCCATTGATAAACTGGCTAAGCAACGTGATGAATCTATTAAGCAAACACTTACAGCAGACCAGTACAAAAAGTACGAGACTACTGTGGCCAATATGCGGAAGCGCGGGCCCGGAGGCAAGCCCGGAGAAGCCCCACCGCCAAAACAATAATGATCTGAAAGCCCGGAACCATGTTTCGGGTTTTTTATGTTGCCTATTTCATAGTTGACCGCTATGCATACAGGTTAAATCTGTTTACCTTAATGGGATCAAATACAATTCATGATCAGTAAGGAAGAACACAAAGAGAATCCATTGGATATGGGTGCAGTTGAATTTACTGCAGTGGGCAAACAACTTATCTATAAGATCGCGTCATTCCTCAACGAGCTTCCTCAAAAGCCCGTTACTACAAGCGAACAACCCTCTGCTATCAGAACTATATTGGGTAGTGGCGGTTTGCCCCTGTATGGAGAGTCTGCTGATAAGATCATCCACGAAGCGGCAGACCTCTTATTTGATCATTCTTTGTTCAACGGTCATCCGAAATTCTGGGGTTATATCACTTCATCGGCTACGCCAATAGGAGCACTTGGTGATATGCTTGCTGCAGCAGTGAATCCCAACGTTGGAGCTTATATTTTGTCGCCAATGGCCACAGAGATCGAAAGGCAGACCATTCAGTGGCTGACAGAATTCCTGGGGATGTCGAAAGGCAGCAGCGGTTTGTTTGTAAGTGGTGGCAATATGGCCAATTTCGTTGGATTTCTTGCTGCGCGCAAGGCAAAAGCAAACTGGGATATCAGGAAAGAAGGCCTGGGAGGCAGGAAGATGTTGGTCTATTGTTCCAAAGGAACGCATACCTGGATACAGAAAGCTGCTGACCTGTTTGGTCTTGGTACTGATGCGATCAGGTGGATAGACATGAACAAGGATCAGCAGATCGATATTAAGGTGCTCAGAACCGAGATAGAAAAAGACCTCAATAATGGCTCCTATCCTTTCATGGTGGTTGGCACTGCAGGTTCAGTGAGTACGGGTTCAGTAGATGATCTATCTGCCATTGCGGAGATATGTAAAACATTTAACCTTTGGTTCCATGTGGATGGGGCTTATGGAGCACCTGCGGCAGTATTACCAGAACTTGCACAAACATTCAGGGGATTGAACGAGGCTGATTCCATTGCCATGGATCCTCATAAATGGTTATATGCTCCGTTGGAAGCGGGGTGTACCCTGGTGAGGGATGCCAGGCATCTTACTGATGCATTCAGTTTTCACCCGGTCTACTATAATTTCGACGGGGATCCTGAAGATCCTGCCGTGAATTACTACGACTATGGCTTACAGAATTCAAGAGGGTTCAGGGCGTTGAAGGTATGGATGGCACTCAGGCAGGCCGGGCGACATGGTTATGAGAAGATGATCCGCAATGATATTGAGCTGGCTACGCAGTTATACCAATTAGCTGATAAGCAGGAAGAACTGGAAGCGATTTCCCAAAGTCTGAGTATTGCCACTTTCAGATATGTACCAGCAGAAAGGCGGGGAGATGAAAACTATTTGAATAAGCTGAATGAAAAACTGTTGAACGAGTTGCAGTCCGGCGGGAAGGTATTTCTTTCAAATGCAGTGATCGACGGAAAATATTGCCTGAGGGCGTGCATAGTCAATTTCCGGACAACAACGGAAGATCTTGAAAGCCTGATCAGGATAGTGGTGGAAGAAGGGAGGATCATTGCCGGGAATTACCCGCCGACAAAAACTGACAGCCAGTAAAAGCCATGAAATATGACGAAAGTCATAAAAAATGGATTGGCACCTCATAGTCTTTTGTTTCTCCAGTTACTAGCTTTAATGTACTATTGACAGGCGACTCCCCGGTTCCTGTTTTTTTGTCAATCCTTTTAAATGTTTATTAATGAAAAATGGAATCTTATTGTTTGTAGTGCTGATCGGTATTTTTGGTATCAGTTCAGGCTTTATCGGTAACCAGGACAAGAAGCCATGGCCAGTTCCTGATAAGGATGCCAAGGTTAAAAACCCGGTAGCTTCAGACGCCACTTCACTGGCAGAAGGGAAGAACCTCTATAATCTTCATTGTAAATCCTGCCACGGTGCAAAAGGCCTGGGAGATGGGTCCAAGGCGGCTCAATTAAAAACAGAGCCAGGCGATTTTACTTCAGCGAATTTCCAGTCGCAATCAGACGGAGAGATATTTTACAAGACCAGTGAGGGCCGTGACGACATGCCGAATTTCAAAAAGAAATTACCAGATGCCGATGAACGCTGGAGTATTGTGAATTATGTCAGGTCGTTGAAGAAATAAATAAACCCAACATGACAATAAAAGACCATTACATCGTTAATGGTCTTTTTTTCTGCATCATTAATTTAGGTAGTCTGCTATGGATTACGGATTCCTTGGCAATTTTGAAAGGTTTGAATTGATGGCATTCTTCTCCGGATATGCCTTAATATATCTTTTGCTGAATGGCCTTTGGCGGAATGATTTTTCACTGAAATTTTCAAAAGCCCGTTTACTTTCATATAGTTATGCCCTGACAGGTACATTGTTTATTGGATATGTAGTGCGTAAAATTTTTATAAACCTGGATGCCGGCACCCAGGTGCATTTCTATCATCCAATTTTATATTTATTCGGCATATTGGCTGGCTTATTCTGGATACCGGTATTCAGTAAGCGCACCTCCCTGGCACTGCTACACAGTCTTGTATTTTTTGCCCTTATTCCTTTGGATATTATTTCATATGCCAGGGGTTCTGTTGAGAGGGAACAGGTGGGGAATGATATGAACGTCCTCAGTATCAGTATCATCTTCAATGTTTCAACAGCAATTCTGATGTTCATATTCCTGTGGCTTTCTCAGAAAAAACGCAATCGCCCGGAAAACGGCTGAATTCCATGATTTCAATCATTATTTGAATTGATGCTACTCATGGTATAGCTCCTTTGTTCAAGTTTAACTTGTTAACAATTAAATCTTCAAACACATGAAAAGCGGATACCAGAAATATCTAACCGTCTTACTGTTTATTGTAAGTGGTCTTGGATATATTATCGGATGCACACACGACAACGAGCCTGTTCCTGCGCCGGCTTCCAGTAATCCAGTTATTACCAGGGGTACCAATATTCATCTTCCCGGAGCCATGACGGCTGGCAATCCAAATGAATGGAAATTAGACAAAGCACATTCAAGTGTATTGTGGGAAACCAATTATGTTGGGGCTGCGGGTTTGTTAACCGGCCGATTCAATCAATTCGGCGCTCATAATGTACTTGATGCTGAGATGCTTAATTACAATACCACTGGTCAGCCTCTTAAAGACACAGGATGGGCATTCTATGAGAATGAGCCTGCCAAAACTTATTTCAGCGGTTATGTGCAGATCAATACTTCCAATACAGGTGAGCCGGGAAGAGATGCTGGTTGTAACCTTACCAACCTTGGAACAACAGCGATAGTAGCCGGCGTCCAGAATCTTACGGTTACCAACATTGCCAGGATAAAAACTACCAGTGTTGAATTCGATCCTGCAAGCGCTGATTACATTGTGAAATTCAACATGACCTGGAAAGGAACTTTGACTGCACCAGTCACCAGGGCTTTGACAGGCAGGTTGAAGTATATTCCCAAAGCAACCATTGCAGCAGCAGTACCATATGATGTTTTTGGCCTGCAGTTCAAGTTCCAGTTCAATTGCAGGGATTTTGGTATAACCAGTACCAATATTTCAGACAAGGTGGATATCACCTGCAACATGAACTTCAACAATAAATAGTCTAAAACACACACAATGAAGAGAATAGTAACCAGTAGCATACTAGTCCTGTTCACGTGTTTTGGATTAGCAGGATGCTATAAAGACGTGATTTATCCGGAGCAGGCCGTTGACCCGGAAGGCCCTCCCCAGTTTGTCAGTTATAAAACTGAGCTGGCTCCGCTGTTCAATACAAATTGTGCAAAATCAGGCTGCCACCTTTCGCCGGCACATAAGCCTTATATGAGTACAGATATTTCGTACACACAAATTATGAATGGAGGTTTTGTCAATACTTCAATACCAAAGGAAAGCAGACTCTATATCATGATCAATGGTGAAATGAAAGAATTCATTCCTTCGGCTGTTGACAGGCAGAAAGTGTACGACTGGATCCGGAATGGCGCCCCAAATAACTAATGAAAAAATCTATTACATTGGAAAAATCATTTTATACTCCGCATAAAAGGCTGTCAGGATCACTGCTGATCTTTGTCTGCCTGATTCTGGTGATGAGCAGTGTTCAGGCTCAGCAAGACAGCTCTGCCACGGCAGCAGATGCCGCACCAGCAAAACCCAAGCCCCCCAAACCAGTAAAGAACACGTTTCAAAGTATCTGGATCATCGACAATCAAACCACAATGGTTCCGGTAAAGGGAACCCTGGAAATGGATATCAATCACAGGTTTGGTACCGTGACTAACGGGTACGATGATTTCTGGGGTTTGTTTGCCAATTCTAATATCCGCCTCGCAATGAACTATGTTCCCATCAAGAACCTGAATATTGGATTTGGACTTACTAAAAGCAATTCTTTATGGGATTTCAACGCAAAATATGCGATCATAACCCAGACCAAAGGAATCTATCCGGTAA
Source organism: Sphingobacteriales bacterium (assembly GCA_024640385.1). Taxonomy (GTDB): domain Bacteria; phylum Bacteroidota; class Bacteroidia; order Chitinophagales; family Chitinophagaceae; genus Pollutibacter. The sequence goes on along the minus strand of JAHEFC010000155.1, from coordinate 90 downwards.
ATGTGAGTTTTTATGTAAATGCTGCTGTAGACACCCGCGATGACGCGGTGATCTACGACGGTACAGATATTAAGCACTCGTCAGACCGGT
>JAHEFC010000459.1 GCA_024640385.1 Sphingobacteriales bacterium | reverse complement strand
AGGGACTGTAGGCTGATTGATTTGCGAATCCTCCTAATCCAAATACACTTGAAATATTTACAATATGACCTTCGTTCCTGCTGATGAAATAAGGATAGAAAGCCTTGGTCATCCTAACTACTCCCCAGAAATTTATATTAAAAAGCCACTCGATATCTTCCAGTGATGTTTCGTGAAAACTGCCGGAAAGCAGGGCAACCCCCGCGTTATTGATCAACACCAGTTTTTTGCCATTCAGGGTAGGCGTCAGATCATCGGCAAATCGCTGAATGGCATCTTTATCGGATACATCCAACATGTGGATTCTTATTTTATCAGCTGTCTTTTTTGTCTCTTCCAGGCCGGCTTCGTTGATATCCGTGGCAATGACTGCCGCACCCCGCTGGCTGGCCTGGATGGCCAGTTGCTGGCCAATTCCTGATGCTGCTCCTGTTATTATAACCAGGCTGTTATTGAAATAATTCATTGTAGCGATTGAACACTGTGCCCAATGTAAATTAAATCTCATTAATTTTTAAGAAGTAGAGCTTAAACCACCATGGTTATTATACAATTTATATTACCTTCCGTGCAACGCCATAACCTTATGCCCGACACCCTTTTCAGTGTTATGAAAGGCTTTGACTGATATTGATCATCCCGTTTTAACGGTTAAACGTGTTTTGTGGGTGGTAATCATAGTAAGGGTGATTATTGCTCAGTTAATTTGCATCATGGAAAAAAAAGGCGATAATATATTCAACGAAGAGATCCCCCTGGTCCCGGATTTTAAATTCACGAGTAAGGTGGCCAATGTATTTGATGATATGGTTACGAGATCCGTGCCATATTATCCCGAAATGCAGCGAATGATCGGTGAACTGGCCGGAGATCATTACCAGCCCGGATCTGTGATCTATGACCTCGGTTGTTCAACAGGAGCTACACTGATCCATATGGACCAGTTCGTTCCGGGCGATATTGTATTTACAGGGATCGACGATTCTGAGAGCATGCTGGAAAAATGCAGGTCAAAACTGGATGAATACCATATCCAGAGAAAAGTGAATTTGGTTTGTGCCGATCTGAATGGCAATGTCCATATTGAAAATGCATCGGTAGTTGTGCTCTGTCTCACCCTTCAATTCATCAGGCCCATCAACAGGCTGAGATTGCTGAAACAGATTATTGACGGTATGAATAAGGATGGCGTGCTGATCCTGGTGGAGAAAGTGCTGGCGGAAGACAGCACTTTCAACCGGAAGTTCATCAAATACTATTACGACTTCAAAAGAAGGAATAATTACAGCGAACTGGAAATTTCACAGAAAAGAGAGGCGCTGGAAAATGTGCTGATACCTTATAAGCTGTCTGAAGATATCACCCTGTTAAAAGAAGCAGGATTTTCCAATGTAGACACATTTTTCAAGTGGTACAATTTCGCGGGTATCATAGCTCAAAAATAATTTATGATCGGGATCGGCAATTTCTTTTTCAAGTATCGTAACCAGTTGTTCATTGTATTGTATGTTCTTCTTTTTATCCCTTCACCTCCATTGTTCAGTGAAGCACTATTTGGTACGCAGTATTGGATCTATCCCTTTGTTCTTGGTTTGTTGGTGACCTTCACAGGACAGGCCATACGTGGCGCCACCATAGGGCTGGCTTATATCATCAGGGGCGGCAGGGACAAAAAAGTATATGCCGAAGAACTGGTTACCCAGGGTATTTTCAGCCATTGCAGGAACCCCCTTTACGTGGGTAATATATTGATGCTGCTGGGGGTAGGTATTTTAGCCAATTCACTGCTCTACATATTCATTGTGATGCCTTTGTTTTTGTTTATTTACCAGGCCATCGTGCTGGCGGAAGAGAACTTTCTGCGTGGGAAATTCGGAGGTGCTTTTGATGAATATTGCAGCCGGGTGAACAGGTGGGTCCCCTCGCTTAAAGGCATCGGCAGAACATTTCAGGCCATGCGTTTCAATTACCGCCGTTGGATGCTGAAAGAATATAATACCCAGTTCGTATGGATCGCAGGTATCCTGCTGATCATATTTACGCGTTATCCCCAGGTGACCGGAAGCAGTGATGACCGCTGGTATGTTTTTGCCGGATTGATCCTGCTTGCCGGTGTCTACTATGGAACGGTACGCTATCTCAAGAAGTCCGGGAAGATGAAAGAATAAGTAGCTCGCCTATTTTAAAGTCAGATTCAGCAGTTCCTCCTGGAATTGGGTGAATACTTTTTTCAGGTCACTGTCGCCATCGGTACCATAATTAATACAGAATGCATGGGTGACTTCTTTATTGGGGAAGTAAAACAGATTGGCTGTATAACCCACATCCCGGCCTGAATGCCCCAGCCCTGCATTGATCCCTCTTTCAATGAATTTCATCATGATGCCGTAGCCGTATCGGTTAGGTGGATCTGGTTTGCCGAAAGTATTCATGACCTCAAGGGATTTGGCCGAGATCAGGTCTTTCTTCAGCAGCAGGTGATCGATGAATGTGAACATATCGAAAACATTGGAAAATACGCCCCCAAAACCATTTCCACTGCCTGTGATAAGATTAGATACATTGACTATCGTATTGTTGCCGTAGAGATCATAATAGCCCTGCGCTACATAGGGAGGGAGTTCATCATGCGGCTGATAATAGGTATCATTCATACCCAGCGGTGTGAATATTTTCTGCCGGAGAAGATCGGCATGTTTCTTACCCGTGGCATATTCGATCACCATGGAAACTAGTGTGGTATTGGTGCTTGAATAGATGGCAGTGTCGCCGGGTACAAACAGGGGATCCATATCATAAATAATTTCCAGCAACTCTTCGGCCTGCCATTTCTTATTCGGATTATTTAGTACTGCCAGGTAGAATTTATCCTGGTCGATGAGATCCGGCACGCCGGTTTCATGATTCATACACTGGCCCAGCGTGATCTTGTTTCCATTTGGTATCCGGTCTGTGATCCTGGAAGGGATCCATTTGGTGATCGGTTCGTTCAGGGAGAGATACCCCAGTCCGGAATTGACAGAATCTTCGATAAGTTTAAATACCAGTGTACCTACCATCAGTTTGGTGATGCTGGCGATCTTGCTCACATGGCCTGGCAGGTAGGCCACATTTTTTGTGATATCTGCCAGGCCCGTTGATCCCACCCAGGTTCCGTTTTTGTCGTGCACCAATAATGATATGCCCGGTAATCCTTTTTGCCTGTATTTTTCCAGCAGTTG
>JAHEFC010000154.1:469-8887 GCA_024640385.1 Sphingobacteriales bacterium | reverse complement strand
GGGTGTGCTTGATGAGACTGCCGACAGGAATAATAATGGTATCATAGATTCCATAGATGATACATTGTCACTTATCGACGAGCTGGCGAATAAGGGTTATGATCGCGAGAAAGATATTCTGTACCTGGAGCTTGCCGATGGCCGGCACGATGTGCCTACCTGGGGGAAAGCAATGCCGAGCTTTCTAAGATTTGCCTTTGGCAAATCTTAGAAAGAATGTGATGAATGTGGGAGTGTGATAAATTGAAAAAGCCTTCGAGTATCTCGAAGGCTTTTTCTTATAGATGATGCACTCTGTTAATTCATCACATTTTCCACATTCATCACATTAATCACATTCCTCAGTGATTTAGAATATATAGCGAATCCCGAACTGCGCCTGCCATACGTCGATAAGGCTTGCACCCCTCCTGTATGTCTCATAGGTCAGAGAATTGTTCACGGTATTCATACGGAATAACGGAACGCCGGTTGCAGCATCATAACCCCTTGCAGCAAGCGGAGCTGCGTTATTAACTACATAACCCACGCCAGATGAAGGATCTATCAGGTTGCCGATGTTAAAGATATCAGCCCGGAGCTGGATGGTATGGCGGTTTTTGCCAACCATGGTGAATAATTCCAGCATGGCACTGAGGTCGAACCTGGTTACCATCGGGAGCAAAAGCCCGTTACGGACTGAAAGCTCACCGCGGTGTTTGCTGAGGTATGGATCCTGTGCGATATAAGCGTCAAATGCATCTTTCTGTGCCTGCACAGTGTAAGTAACGGTTTGTCCATTCACTGTAGCAGTATACTGCTGGAAGTTCATTTCAGATGTGTTCCTTGGAATGTACATCAGGTCGTTTCCTGAAAGGCCATCACCATTCATATCACCTGAGTAGGTGTAAGACACACGGCCCTGGTTCTGGGACTGGGCGAACAGTGAAACCTGGAAGGCTGCGTGTTTGAACACCTCGGTGCGGTAGTTAAGGTTACCAATGAAACGTGAACGGGTCTCATTATCACTGAATGACGGATCATAGCTGTTGTTGCCCCTGGTAGTGCGGTTATCCCTCCATGAACTGAAGGCAATTGAACCTGCAGTGATATAGTCTTTAACAGAAGAATAGGTATAAGCTACCATGAAGCCGAAGCCTTTGCTGCGGATTGGTTTTTCCAGTTTCAGGGTGGTCATGACAGATCCGCCATAGGGCCCACTCTTCAATACGGTAGCATCGGTGATCTTGCTGTTGATACGACTTGCATTGTTGAATGCAGTACTTGTCAGCAATTGTCCTGTTGTTGTATTGAAAGTCGGGAACCTTGGCCTGGTGTCAGCACCGGAAAAATTAGCAGTCGCCGGCTTAAGGTTGGCGTTGTAATAATAAACATTGCTTAGGCTCTGGGTGAACAGAAATTCTGCCGAAGCGATCATGCCCCATCCGATATTCTGATCTACTGCAAGGTTAGCCCTCAACACCTGCGGGAACCTGAATGATTTTTCAGTTGTTGCTATGCCGTATGATGGTGCCGGCTGACCGGGGTTTGCAATATCAGGGATGTTGGCTGTAACATCAGGGTTGAATGGATAGATCTTAGTATTATCTGTGCTGAGTGAACCACTTTGCACACCATTGTTACCCACCTGGTTGGAGATCCAAACGAATGCAGGGCGTCCGGTGAATACACCAATACCACCACGTATCTGGGTTTTCTTATTTCCAAAAACATCGTAGTTAAAACCCCATCTTGGTGAGATCATCACTTTGGCGCTGGGAAGAACGGATGTGCTCAGTTTAGTGGGTTTGCCATCTTCATCAACAAAGCTTAGGTTGTCCACTTCATTGTTGATATAACCGGAACCTGAGAACCAGGGGATATCAAGTCTTACCCCATAGGTCATGGTGAAGTTTTCACTCATAGCCCAGTCGTCCTGGATATAAATGCCAAAGTTATTGGCTGGAGTTTTCGCATTCCACAATCCGCCACCGGGAAGGTTGCTGTAAGACAGTGCATACCTTCTTACGTTAACCGGATTGGTTGCCATATTCGGATTGGCGAGGAATGCATTTGCTGATGCATAAAAACTGTCCAGGTTATTGAAAACATACTGGCCATTGATGGTTGGCGTGAACTGGTTGAAGAACCTGAACGCTTCAAAGTTGAAACCGGTAGACAAAGTATGTTTGCCTTTATAAATGGTCACATTATCAGAGAGCTGGTAAGTGTCCGTATTCAGGATATTATTTGGTGTGAACGGCTCGGAACCGAAAGTGATATAGTTCCTATCGTCTGCACCGCTCAGAATATCCACAGTTGGGAAAGGAGTGGCTTTTTCAGCACGATAGTCTCTGTTGGCCGTGTAACCAACGATCAGTTCGTTACTGACTGTAGTTCCCAGCCGGCTGTTCAACTGAAGGATGCCTGAATAGATATCGTTATTGATCTCGTAATTGGTGTTTGCAAAGGTCATCGCGAACTGGTTATCCCTTCTACCGTTGGTGAAACTACCGGAGCTGCTGGTAGGTACATCACGGGTTGATTTCAGGATATTACCGCGAAGGATCAGTTTGTGCTTATCGCTGATATTATAGTCGAATTTCAGGATGGCCTTATCACTTTTAGTGATCAGGGAATAACCTTCGTAGGGTCCGGTATTATAATTGAATTTATCCAGCAGGAAGGCTTGCAGTGTTTTGAGGTCAGACTCCAGAACGCGCGTCTTGTTTCCTGTTACGGGTTCCCCGCCTTTGTTCGACGTGAAAGTTGTACCCGGGTCAGATCTTCTTTCGCCTTCATAGTTTGCAAAGAAGAACAATTTGTTTTTGATAATGGCCCCGCCGATGCTTCCGCCGAACTGCTTTACATCGAAGGCATTGGTGACAACAGGTTGTTTACCGTCAAGACCGGCTTTGTCGCCCACCAGGCTTTCGCTCCTGTTATTGTAAAAACCTGACCCATGTAATGTATTGGTACCACTTTTGGTAACAGCATTGATAGATGCACCGGTGAAACCCGCCTCTTTAAGGTTGTAAGGAGAGATATTCACCTGGATCTCATCGATCGCGTCAAGAGATATAGGCGTTGAGTTGGTTTGACTGCCTGGCAATGCCTGGAGACCAAAAGAGTTATTGAAGATCGATCCATCAATAGTGAAATTGATGAAGCGGTTATCCATACCTGCAAATGAGGTGCCGGTAGCTTGCGGAGTCAGTTTGGTGAAGTCAGTAATACTGCGGTTGAGTGTAGGCATGCTGGCCAACACCCTTCTGTTGATATTGGTAGAAGTACCTTTTCTTTCTTTTGAGATAAGGTTCCTTGCACGGGTACCTGTTACAGTGATCTCCTGCATTTGATTGTTGGCCTCAGCAAGTGCAAAGTCAAAACGTGTGGGTTCACCCAGGGTCAGTGTGATATCACCCTGTGTTTGGGTACCATATCCAACGTAGCTTGCTTTGATAACATACGGGCCGCCGATCCTCAATGCAGATAGCGTATAGCGGCCGTCTGCAAGTGCCTGTGTTTTATATTTTGTACCTGATGGTTCGTGAACCGCTTCTACGGAAGCACCAACCATCCCTTTACCAGAGGCATCCTTCACAAAGCCCACAATGGAGGCCGTAGTCTGCGCCTTTATGGAAAGGGATAAAATAAGAAGAGCAAATAGTTGTAAAATTTTCTTCCCCATGTTTTAGCTATTAGGCGGCAAAGATGAAGAAAAACATTTGAAAAAAATTAGCTTGATATTAACATAAAATGAAATGTCGTGTTGATTTTACACAAATTCAACAAAACCCGAATATCACTGTATAATATCTACCTTTGCGGTATGGATAGCATAGAAACTGCCATTGAAGATATCAGGAAAGGCAAAATGATCATTGTAGTGGATGATGAGGACCGTGAAAACGAGGGAGATTTTATTACAGCGGCCCGTAATGCAACCCCCGAAGTGATCAATTTCATGAGTAAATACGGCCGTGGCCTGATCTGCGCGCCATTGGTGGAAGACCGTTGCAATGAACTGGGGCTGGACCTCATGGTGAATAACAATACCGCGCTTCATGAGACAGCGTTTACCGTGTCGGTGGACCTTTTGGGCCATGGATGTACAACCGGCATTTCTGCACATGACCGCTCCAAGACCATACAGGCGCTGATCGATCCAAACACAAAACCCGATGAACTGGGCCGCCCGGGGCATATATTTCCCCTTCGGGCAAAAAGGGGCGGAGTACTTAGGCGTTCGGGCCATACAGAGGCAGCAATAGACCTGGCCAGGCTGGCAGGTTTTGAACCCGCCGGCGTGCTGGTTGAGATCATGAATGAAGACGGATCTATGGCAAGGCTGCCCCAACTCCAGGAGCTGGCCGCAACCCTTGACATGAAGATCATTACTATTAAAGACCTGATTGAATATAGGCTGCAAACTGATTCCCTTATTGAAGAGGTGGTGAAAGTAGACATGCCTACCAAATATGGCCATTTCAAATTATATGTATTCAGGGAAAGGAACAGTCCCGAAAGCGGTGAGCACCTGGCGCTGGTAAAAGGGGAGTGGAAGAAAGATGAGCCGGTATTGGTTCGCGTCCATTCATCCTGCTTCACTGGCGATATATTGGGGTCCCTGAGGTGCGACTGTGGGGAACAGCTTCACCAGGCATTGGAAATGGTAGAGCAGGAAGGCAAGGGCGTAGTGTTATATATGAACCAGGAAGGCCGGGGTATTGGACTTCTGAATAAACTGAAGGCCTATAAACTGCAGGAAGGGGGTATGGATACGGTGGAGGCTAATCTTCATCTGGGCTTTCCCATGGACAAACGTGATTATGGTGTAGGTGCACAGATCCTGAGGTACCTGAATATTTCTAAGCTCAAACTTATCAGTAATAATCCGAAGAAAAGGGCCGCTCTGAAGGGCTATGGTCTTGAGATCGTGGATACCGTTCCCATATGCATACCTTCCAATCCGCATAACGAAAAATATCTGCAGACGAAGAAGGAAAAGATGGGGCACACGATATAGAATGTGGGGAATGTGGGGAATGTGGGAATGTGGAAATGAAATGTGGGGAATGTGGGGAATGGGTCAGTTTGTGCCGGTAGTATCGATCAGTTCCGTTTTCTTCTTCTTTGAAAATATCTTATCAAATTCAGTACGGTAAGAAATATTACCTCCGGTGCGGTCGCGTTTTCCCGAACTTGACAGCGCGTCGTAACTGCTCCTGTAAAAGAATGAGGTTCTGAACTTCCCGTCTGGCGTGATCTTATATTCCACATTGACGTCAGGCAGGAAGAGAAAACTCTGAGAGCTCACAGCACTTGATCCTGTAGCATTGAAATTGAAATCAGATCCGAAGGTGATGATGAGCCGGTTATTCACGAGTGATTTTATGAACTCCAGGCTCACATTTTCCCTGATATCCTGCGTTGACGAGTTTGTTTGCGTATTTCCCGTTTGCGTCCCGGTAAGATCTGTGGCAACCCTGGAATAGTTGAAGTTCACGTCGAGCGATGACCCAAATAATTTATAAAAGAAGTTCTGTACACTGTTTGCAAGAATGGCATTGATCACACCCGAGATCGTATTGTTTAAAAGTTCCTGATTGAGGTCACTGGTAACTATGGCGCTCTGGGGTGCGAAGCTCTTGAATACAATGAGATAGGTTGATTGCTTACTCACTTCATTCTGATCCCTGTTGATGGTTTTAAGTTTATTGTCTACTGAGGGATTATTCTTCACGGGGCTGTTAGGCGGTAATTGTATTTCGAAATTGGTAGTAGGCGAACTTAGAGTGCCTCCCAGGTTACACAGCACGATGACGTCGCTGATCTCTCTCAGCACGTCAGAATTGGCAGTTGATACACCGGTTGCACTATTGTCTTCGAACAGGGTACTGATACGCACTTTTTCTGCTACATATTTTGCATTGATATTAATGTCAGCATCATAGGGATTGCCTGTCCAGCTCATATAACTGCCGGGTTCAACCGTGAAGGGCTTATTAAAGATGTCCTGGAAATTAAAATTATATAAGCCCCGTTCAATATTGATCCGGCCATTCATTGTCATCGCTTCGTTTGTTCCTGTAACAATTTTAAGGTTACCGGTACCTGAAGCAGTAATACTGTCCCCTGTGAGCGGGTCGAGCACTACTGTCATTTTCAAAAGGTTGGTGGCGGCAAGGTCAAAATCCATGGAAAGATTGGAGTTACTTCTTTTCAGGGAATCCACATTCATTTCACGGCCATACTGGCGCCAGACGATATAGTCCACCTCGCCGGTTTGTTTGGATGTTCCAGAAGTGACAATGGTGATGTTTGAGCTGTCAACCGGTGCACCGGTGATGTACATTTTCATGTTCTGTTCCGGTCCGCTGAACAGGAAATTCACCCTGGCGATGGCTTTTCCGTAAAACAGGCTGTTGTCGAGCTTATTGGTATTCAGCACTAACATCTTACTGGAAGATGCACTGAAGTCGTACTTCATGTTCTTGAAAAAATTGTGTTCAAGTTTTCCCTTGATCACACCCCTGTTACCCAGGGGGTCTGTAAGTTTTATCTCACCGATATCTATCAGACCCGGCCTCAACTGTATTTCAGTATCGTCAAGCTTATAATACACTTTAGTGTAGTCTACTTCAATACCTGCCCCTGCCAGTTTTACATCGCCGGTAAGGTCAGGTTTATTGGCATTGCCAGTGACTTTTACGAGCCCGGTGGCCTTGCCATCCATCTTCGAAAAAACACTTGAAAGATAGGTCTCAAGAATTGAGATCCTGGTGTCTTTGAGATCGATGTTGGCATTTATGACAGGTTTGGAAGAATCTGCCAGGTTGAGATTGCCATTGATCAGAAAAACATAATCAGGATTCTCGGAATCTATATTGAAAGTGACCTTGTCATTCATTTTGTCATAAAATCCGTTCAGGGTTGTGATCCCGATTGAGTCGTTTTCAAACCTCGTCTGATCGGTTTGCGCATTCACATATACCCTTAATTTATTCAACGGGTCTTCCACCGTGATCTCACCACTGGTGATCCCTTCGATCCTTGGTTCCTGTAATACGAATGGGAGGAAATCACCCAGGTTGACTTTATGCAGTTCGATGATGATGTCGTGACTGTTCCCTAACTCAGAGGGTATGGAAGAGATCAGCACCTGCTGATCGCCATTGGTCAGCCTGATCTCACTGGCGTCTACTACAGACTTACTGATGGTCAGTGCTCCATCTTTTTCTATCCTCCAGGTTTTTTCGTTGAGCACAATCGTGGACGGATGAAACTGTATCTTGATACCATCCTGCAGGTGTTTGATACTGGCAGAGAGGTTTGCAGAATTGATCGTTTGATTGGCAGAAGTGGTGATAGAGAAATCAGATACGTCACCTGCAGACAGAACAGTCAGTGTTGTGGAAGGGAATTGAAGACTGTCGTTCACCACTATTGTTCCGGCGCTGGCTTTGGTTCTCAGGGTGTCCAGGTCTCCATTCCCCTCAAATACAAAGTCCTGGAACGTGTATTTGCCATAACTGGCCTGCGGAATGTTGGCATTGAGCTGGAATATTTTTTCTTCAGTATTCACTGCGGCCTGCAGGGAACTGTAGTCAAAGCCGGAAAGATTTTTGTTGAACAGTTTCAGGTACTGATCAATATTTACCACATCGGCTTTGATAGTAAATGACTGATCTTTCACCGGGTATTTTGGCTTATCAACATAAGTTGGATAATAATTGCTGAGATAACCCTTAAGTGTTGCGGGAACTTCTGATAACATGAATTTGCCGTTCATGATCACTGAAATGTCAGCATTTTTCAATTCGATCTGCCTGTTCTCATCTATGTTCATGGCATAGAGGTGAAGCGTATCGAATACATACACATCTTCATCTTTTGTAAGTGCCACATCATACAGGGATGCCTCGCCAATGAAATCATCTATGGTTTTACCGAGGAAATTCAATTTGATCTTTCCAAGTACACTGAGGTTCTGATCCGTGAAATTCAGCGCCCTCAGGTTCGCACGCTGGATCTCTGCCACCACGTTGATCTCAGGTTGTTTGGGATCATTCATGTTGAAGAATCCATTTAGGGTGGCTTTGGCATTAGGATCGTCGATGATCGCTTCGCCGTTGAATTCTTTCTTTAAGAGTTTACCATTCAGCGTTACATTTCTGTAGTTGTAATCATTGAAAACGATCTGTTCTACTACTCCTTTGAGTTCGATGGCTCCCGATGTTTCAAAGCCCTGTCCGCTGATCTGGCCATTGAACGCGATACTGCCCAGGTTGTCCTGCCCAAGGAATTTTCCCAACTGAAATCCTTTAGTGCTTACAATTCCTGTATAAGCAGGATTTCCTTTCGGCGGGATCTTCATCTTAACATCCGCCTGAACATTACCAAGCGCAGTTTGTATGGTACCCCGGGTGGAAAAAT
>JAHEFC010000154.1:0-459 GCA_024640385.1 Sphingobacteriales bacterium | reverse complement strand
AAATTGTTCATGTATCCGGAAAAGTTGCCATCGAATTTCAGGTACTGCAGACTTGCGAGATCCGGTTGTTTGATCTTTTTGATCTGTGGTGCGATGGCCTCGATATCCGCATAGGTTGTTCTCAGGGAGCCTGATGTGAATTCGATATAAGTTTTGTCGAGGTCCGGCAGCCCTTTCATCATGAGGTCTCCAGTGAGAAAAGTATTCCTGCCATATTGTGCACGGATATTTGTGGCCTTGAAATTTTCCACTGTCCCCCTGGCTTTCCCGCTCAGGAGTATTGTCTTATCCTGGTCTTTCAGTTCCGGTGCAAAATAGGCTATGTCTTTGGTGCTGACCTGGCTGTTCTGGAATGAGGCATCTATCTGTACTTTCGACAGAAAGCCATTCATATCTTTTTTGAAATCCTCAAAATGCATGGCATAATAATCTCTCAGCCTTGAGTGGGGGGTCTGGATG
>JAHEFC010000153.1 GCA_024640385.1 Sphingobacteriales bacterium | reverse complement strand
CACATAATCTTTTAATAACGCGCGGAATTCCGCCTGGAAAGCTGCATCATTCATGATCATTCTGTACTGTGAACGCAGTTCCTCCACATTTCTGTGCAGCATTTCGGGGATGTATGCTCCACCAAACATGCCATAATATCCCATCTGATCGGGCTGAAATTTCGGTTCTTTCACCATATTCATGAATTCAATTCGTCCAGAAAAATTTTTACTTTATCCATATCCTTCACCCCCGGCGCCACTTCAAACTTACTGTTGATATCGGCAGCGAACATATCCTTGTGCGCGGCAGCAAACTCCTTTAATCTTGTCGCATCTGAGGGATTGATCCCGCCGCTCAGGAAATAAGGCTTGTTCACATTCACCTTATCTATCAGAGACCAGTTGAAGTGAATGCCTGATCCTCCATATACCGCAGCTTTGTCCTGGCTTGCATTACCCACCCAGCCATTGTCAAACATATACATGTCAGTAAACTCATGGTAGGGATAGATCTTCCATTCCACATTATCACCTTCGCCAACCCGGAACGCCTTAATTGTAGTTACATGATTGCTCACCTGTTCGCAAAATTTTGGCGTTTCATCACCATGCAGCTGCACCATATGCAATCGCCAGGAATCCACTGTTCTCAGTATCTCATCCAAAGACTCATTTACAAACACACCAACCCTGTTGATGTTCATTTTTTCGCGTTTGAGATCAATGGCTGACAAATGGAACTTTTTGATGTACCGAGGTGACTTGGGAAAAAAGATCAGTCCGGCAAACTGTACCCCCCATTCATCCAGCTGCATGATCTGGTCAAGCCTTGTCATGCCGCACACTTTCAGTCTCATGCCAATGATTTTAATCTGTTTACAAATTCAATGAACGCAAGTCCCGGATCTTTTTCACGCATAAATCTTTCGCCCACCAGGAATCCATCGAATCCATATTTCCTGAAACGAATGATATCTTCCGGCTGACTGATACCACTTTCCGCAACTCTCACTGCAGCCTTGCCGATCTTTTCGGCCATGCTGATGCTTTTCTCCATATCAACAGAAAATGTTTTCAGGCTCCGGTTATTGATGCCTACCAGCGTAGTGTATTCATTCATATGTTCGATCTCATTTTCCTCGTGAAGCTCCAGCAAAACTTCAAGCTGCAGGTTGTGAGCAAAAGAGGCCAGGTTCAACACTTCAGATGGGCTGAGGCAGGCTGCGATCAGTAAAATTACATCAGCGCCCATGGCCCTTGCCTCCACCACCTGGTACTCGTCTATAATAAAATCTTTCCGGAGAATGGGAATGCTGTTCAGCCTTGCCTGTTGCAGATCCGCCTCCGACCCGCCAAAAAATTCTGAGTCTGTAAGCACCGATAACCCACTGGCACCTCCTGCGGTATATTTGGATGTCACCTCGGTAACATCGGCCTCATCATTGATCACTCCTTTCGAAGGCGACCTCCTCTTGAATTCAGCAATGATGCCCGTTTTTTGCGGATCAAGGATAGACTGCCTGAGCGATAATGTTTCCCGGTTGAAGAAAGAACTGGTCTCCAGCAGATGGACTGGCCGTTCAGCCTTTCGCTTCTCCACTTCCTTTCTCTTAAACAAAATGATCTGTTCCAGTATATTCATTACTGAATGGAAATTAATTTTTCAAAAGCACGATATGCTTTTCCTGATTCAAGACTCACCACAGCTTCCTGGAAAGCTTCCTCATAATTCTTGTATTCGCCCGTATTATTCAGGCCCATAGCGGCATTTGCCAGCACTACTGCATTCTGCGCCCAGCTTCCATCCCCCTTCAATACTGATAAAAAGATCTTTGCTGCTTCTTCCGGTGTATTACCGCCAAAAATATCACCCGGCGCAACCATCCTTTTGCCAAGTTGTTCAGGCGTTAATACTGCTTCTCCCTCATTGGTGATCAGTTTGGTATCTCCTGTCAGAGAGATCTCGTCGTATCCGTCCAGCGCATGGATGATGGTGAATCGTTGGCCGGTCTGTTGCAGCATGTAGTTATAAATACGTGCCATTTCCAGGTTATATACGCCCACCAGCTGATATGCGGGTTTGGCCGGATTTACCAAGGGGCCAAGTATATTGAAAAAGGTTCTTATCCCAAGGTTTTTCCGGATGGGTGCCACTATTTTAAGTGCCGGGTGAAACAGGGGCGCATGCATGAAGCAGAAATTTGCCTCCTCCAGTTCCCTCCGGAGTTTATCTATGTTATTACTGAGTTTATAACCCAATTGCTCCATCACGTTTGAAGCCCCGCTCACGGAAGTGGCTCCGTAGTTTCCATGTTTGGCAACCTTATGCCCCGCACCGGCAACAATGAAACAGGCCAGCGTAGAGATGTTGAAAGTGTTTTTGCCGTCACCGCCTGTACCTACAATATCTATCAGCTTGTTACTATTGAGATCGGCCGGCACGCAGAGTTCCAACAGTGCATCCCGAAAGCCCTGCAGTTCCGGAATGGTTACCGTACGCATCAGATAAGCTGTCATAAAAGCCGTGATCTCGTGCTCATTATACATACCCTTACTGATATTCAACAGCACTTCCCTGGCCTTCTCCCTGTCCAGGGCTTTATATTCAAAAAGGTATTGAAGTATCTTCTTCATATCATTTCTTTAACCAGTTCCTCATGATCTTCTCACCTTGCGGCGTCAATACAGACTCGGGATGGAACTGAACTCCCGTGACATCATATTTTTTATGTTTCATGGCCATGATCAGGCCCTGTTCATCCCTGGCAGTCACTTCCAGGTCTGCAGGAAATGATTCGTCACTCACCACCCAGCTATGATACCTGCCCACTTCAATGGTCTCCGGCAGCCCTTCAAATATGTCCGAGCTCTTCTCAATTGCTATGGGTGTTGCAATACCATGATATACTTTACTGAGATTGACCAGCTTACCCCCAAAAGATTCACCAATGGCCTGATGACCCAGACAAACCCCGAGGATGGATTTCACCGGGGCATATATTCCGATCAGTTCAAGAAGCTGACCCGCTTCGGAAGGAATACCGGGACCGGGCGAAAGAATGATCTTGTCATATGCAGCCACATCCTCCATGGGCAGTTTATCATTCCTGTACACATCCACTTTCTGCTTCATGATATGCTCAACCAGGTGGACCAGGTTATAGGTAAAAGAATCATAGTTATCGTAAACAAGGATCTTCATGACTGAATGTTTTCTGCAAATAATACGGCCTTCTTCAACGCTGACAATTTGTTGTTGACTTCCTGCAATTCAGATTCAGGATTACTGGCAGCTACAATGCCCGCGCCGGCCTGGTAAAAAAGGGTGTTGTTTTTGCTGAGGAAAGTCCTGATCATGATGGCATGGTTGCAGTTCCCGTCAAATCCCATGATCCCGATAGCCCCGCCATAATAGCTGCGTGCTGTGGGTTCAAGTTTGTCAATGATTTCCATGGCCCTGAACTTGGGAGCACCGCTTAATGTGCCCGCCGGAAATGAAGTGGCCAGTAATTCAAACGGATTGGTTCCTTCAAAAACCTGGCCGGTCACTTCACTGACCATATGTATGACATGCGAGTAATAATTGATTTTTTTGTACTGACTCACCCGTACCTGGTCACAATGCCTGGACAGATCATTCCTTGCCAGGTCCACCAGCATGACGTGTTCCGCATTCTCCTTGGCATCATTCATAAGCTGCTCCGCCAGTTTAGTATCCGTATCATCGTCACCGGTTCTGCGGTAGGTCCCTGCAATGGGATGTATAACCGCTTTTCCATTCTGCACAATGAGCTGGCTCTCCGGAGAAGATCCCATGAGTTTATATTCACCATAGTCGAAATAAAACAGATAGGGAGAAGGATTGATGCTTCTCAAAGCACGGTACACATTGAATTCGTCGCCTCGAAACGACTGCTGAAATCTCCTGCTCAGCACGATCTGGAAAACGTCTCCGCGAAAACAGCTTTCAATGCCTTTCTTCACTATAGAGATATAATCGTCATCCTTCATGTTCGATGTTTCTGCGCCGTTCACCTTAAAGGGGAAGATGGGAACATCACGGTTACGTATAAGCGATTCAACCACTTCAATTTCAGATGCCAGTCCTGCTATTTTGTTTTCAACCAGGTACAACTCATCCTTGAAATGATCGATAGCTATGATATACTGATAAAGCCGGTAACGGAGAAGTGGAATTTCCGCGTCTCTGTGTTCCTCTCTCTGTCTCAGTGTCAATGTCTCAAAGAACTGAACGGCATCATAGGAGAAATAACCGAAAAGTCCCTGGGAGGCTTTTACCGGCTTTTCTTTCACCGGGTTCACATCGAACCTGTTCAGAAAATCGAGCAGGATGCCTGGCACTTCTTTCACTCCTTTCAGGATCAGCTTTTCCGGAGAAAGGCCGGGCAGCTTGAACTCGACCAGTCCTTTGTTACGGATCTCAATACCGGCGATCGCATTTATACCTATAAAAGAAAAGCTGTTATCCTGGGCGTGGAAGTCGGCACTTTCCAGTAGGATGGTATCCCTGAACCTGTCGCGCAGGCGCAGGTAGATCCCTACCGGAGTATAAACGTCGGCCAGTATTTTTTTAAATTCCGTTTTGATCTCGATCTTTTTCATTCCCTTGGTTCAAGTATAAAAACTAAAAGGCCCCGATACTATCGGGGCCTAATTATGTTGACACATAGTTGCGACAGTACAGACCCCCTAAGAGTGTGTATGCCACCACCAATGTTTGTTATTCAAATTCATGATGTTGCAAATATGTGGTAAAACAAAATACCATCCAAAAAATTCTAAAAACAGGCCGGAATAATATGGAATGGCGTATTTATTCAGCCTGAATGGGGAATTTGTAATATTGAGCCATGAAACATATGATCATTCTAATACTGCTGACTCTTACGGTAAAATCCCGTGCCCAGAACGCTGATGATATTATGGGCGTATGGCTGACCGGCGAAGGCAATGGCCATGTTGAGATCTATAAAAACGGGACCAAATACCAGGGCCGGATCGTTTGGCTTAAAGAGCCTACAGATCCAAAAACAGGAAAAGCCAGAACAGATATCAATCATCCGGACAAGGCCAATCATACCCGCCCGATATTGGGACTGGTCAACCTCTGGGGATTCACCCACAAGGGGAAAAATGAATACGAAAACGGCCGGGTATATGATCCCAAGAATGGCAAAGAGTATAAATGCGTGATGACTTTGAAAGACAAAGATCATCTTGATGTCCGCGGTTATGTTGGCATTTCCATGATCGGAAGAACTGACAAATGGACAAGAGTGAAATGAATTGAAATCATTAAAATAATGACAAATGGTAACTAGTATTAAGTCTTTTCTCAAATCCTGGGAATATGAATCTTCGTCTACACTTAAATTACTTGAAAAACTTACAGACCAAAGTCTTGCGCAGGAGGTATACCCCGGAGGAAGAACATTAGGCCGCCTGGCCAATCACATCCTGGAAACACTGACAGAACTGCCTGCAAAACTCGACCTGGGCATTAAAGAAAAACATGCCAATTATACAACTGCAGCAGATATTGCAGGGCACTACAAAGAGGATTCTGAAAATCTTCTAAATGCCATAAAGGAGAAATGGACAGATTCCGACCTGCTGGTGAAGCACAATATGTATGGAGAAGAATGGCCCAATGGTGTTTCCCTGAATGTTCTGATCTTACATCAATGTCATCACCGCGGGCAGATGACCGTGCTGATGCGCCAGGCCGGGCTGCTTGTTCCCGGGATCTATGGCCCCGCAAAAGAAGAATGGACAGCCATGGGGATGACGCCCATGGAATAATGTGAGGAATGTGAACAATGTGGGAAATGTGACTAATGAATTTGGGAATATTTAGAATGAAACTATTCCATCACATTCTCACATTCATTTGTCACATTTCCCACATTTATCACATTAACCACATTTCCTACAAACTGCCTTTGGTGCTAGGAAGATAATTCGATAGCGGATCGCGCTTCACCGCCATCCTGATCGCTTTAGCAAAGGCTTTGAATATCGCTTCGATCTTGTGATGCTCGTTCTCACCCTTACAAGTTATATTCAGATTGCATTTCGCGGCATCACTGAACGATTTGAAAAAATGGAAGAACATTTCCGTTGGCATCTCTCCAATTTTTTCACGCCTGAATTCTGCGTCCCATACGATCCAGCTCCGTCCTCCAAAATCAATCAACACCTTGGCTTCGGCTTCATCCATAGGCAAGGCAAAGCCATAACGTTCCATCCCTTTTTTATCAGTCAGAAGCTTTGAAAAAGCCTCTCCCAAAGCAATGCCGGTATCTTCGATCGTATGGTGTTCGTCAATATGCAAATCCCCTTTAGCCTTAATCCTCAGGTCCATCTTCCCATGCCTGGCCACCTGGTCAAGCTTATGGTCAAAAAAACCAAGCCCTGTTTCTATTTCTGACTGGCCACTGCCTTCCAGATCTACTTCTACCAGGATATCGGTTTCATTGGTTGTTCTTCGATGACTAATCGTACGTTTGCCCAACTTCAGCAAACTGTATATTTCTTCCCAATTAGAAGTTTCCAGTGCGATCACTTTTTTCAGCGACGCTGGATCTTTCACTTCGGCAAGCCCCAGTTCGGGATCATTGCTGAGAAAAATGGCCTTGCATCCCAGATTCTTTGCCAATTCCACATCGGTGGGCCGGTCGCCGATTACAAATGAACCGGCCAGATCGTACGCTTCATTGTTCAGGTAATGCAAGAGCATACCGATACCCGGCTTCCGGGTAGGTTTATGCTCGTGAGGAAAACTGGCATCAATGTATTCCGCTGCGAATATTATACCCTCACCCTTCATAGCATCCATCACAACCTTGTGCACTTCATTGAATTTTTCTGCCGGGTAGGCCTCAGTACCAAGACCATCCTGGTTGGTAACCATCACCAGTTCATAATCCAATTCCCTGGCAATTCGGCCAAGCCATTGGAAAACGCCGGGATAAAAACTGAGTTTATCAAACGAGTCGATCTGGTAAGTGGGCGGTGCTTCGTTTATGATGGTTCCATCACGGTCAATGAACAGGATCTTTTTCATGCGTTGTCAGAATTATTTTTTCTCTTCCCTCACGGCCTTAACCTCTTCCGGTGTGATCATGGTTGCTTTGTTCCCAAAGCTATTTCTTACATAGGTAAGCACATCTGCTATATCCTGGTCTTTTAGAAAAGCATGCGGCGCCATAACATTTGAATAGGTTTCCCCGTCTATCTCCAGCGGTTCATCCAATCCATTCAGTACAATACCTATTAATCTTTTTTTATCTCCCAGCACATATACTGTTTTGATCAAAGGCGGGTTCATCCTTGGAACTCCTCCTCCGTCAACCATATGGCAGGGCATGCAGTAAGTATCATAGACTTTTTTCCCTCTTGTCATGGAGGCCTGCAGGGAAGGCTGAACACTGATAAAGCTCATACAGAACGCTACCGTCACCAGCGATACGATCAGTTTCATCATACTATTTCTTATAGGTGATTTTCCAGATCCGGCCTTTATTATCGTCAGAAACGTAGAGTGCTCCATCAGGTCCCACCGACAAGCCGCAAGGCCTGTAGTCGGCGCGTCCCTGTGCTTTGTTAGGGCCGGCAAAACCATCAGCAAACACTTCCCACTTACCTGAGGGCCTTCCGTTCTTCATCGGAACAAAAACTACAAAATAACCTTCCTGGGGTTCAGGCGCCCTGTTCCAAGAACCATGGAAAGCAATGAATGCACCGTTCCTGTATTTTTCGGGGAACATGCTGTCGGTGTAGAAAACCAGGCCATTGGGAGCCATGTGACCAGGAAACTGGGCAATGGATTGAGTTTTATCCTCACAAGGTCCCTGTTTAACCCTGTCTCCGCCATATTCCGGATTCAATAATTTCTTGCCTCTGCTATTATCAAAATAGCAATAGGGCCAGCCTGCATCGGCACCTTTTTTCAGCCTGAACATTTCTTCCGCAGGGTTCTCTGCACCTTCTTTCTGAGAGAAAAGACCGGGGTAGAATTGAAAAAGCATATCCCTGCCATGCTGCATTGCATACAGATCGTTGACTTCATTATTCCAATCAAGGCCCACCACATTCCTCAAGCCGGTTGCATATCGAACGCCTTCACTGTAGGATTGATCTGTTTTGTCAGCCCTGAACTGCCAGATCCCGCCTGCGCTATCCAGAATGGGACAGGGCATCCTTCCGGGCGACCCCTGTGTTCTGTCCTTTTCCTGGCATACATTAGATGGGGCACCGATGTTCACATAGATATTTCCTTTATTATCCAGCGTTATGGATTTTGATTCGTGCTGCCTTTTATTAATCAGTCCTGTAACTATACGCTGCGGTTCCCCCAGTTCATTTCCGTTGATCTTGTACCGGTAAACATCCTGGTTGGAAGATGCATACAGATAGCCATCTTTCACCGCTATCCCCGTGCCGATATAATCTCCATATCCTGTAGCAGATTCAGCCACTCCATCTTTATCAGCATCTACCAGTTTGTAGATCCCCTTGCCGTCTTTCAGTTTCTCCAATTTAACATATACGTCACCGTTAGGTGCAACCGAAATATGCCGAGCTCTTCCCAGGTTGTCGTGGAATACAGTGGCTGAAAAGCCGGCCGGCAGGGTAAGGTTTGCTGATTTGGTGGTGTCACCGCCGGCTAACAATGAAAAGGGAACCAGTAAAAACAATAAGCCTGCGAAAACAGGGATGCTACTTCTCATATCTTTTTAATTGGAGGGCAAATTTATGATTTTTCGAATTCAGCTATGGCTTTAAGAAGCACCTGGTTTTCCCTCGGTGTGCCCACAGTGATCCTCAGGCTTTCATCACACAACTTCACGCTGCTGCGATCTCTCACTACAATTCCCTTGCCGATCAGGTATCTATACAAA
>JAHEFC010000458.1 GCA_024640385.1 Sphingobacteriales bacterium | reverse complement strand
TTTGGTCACCACTTTGATAAAATCAACTTTCTTATCGCCGTCCAGATCCAGATTATTGATTCCAGTTTTCTCCTCGTTCAGCGATTTCTGAAAGTCCTCGATCGTCTTAGACTTTTGGAACAAGGTCATCACGGAGTAAAGATCAAGGTTATCACCTGGCAACCCTAACAAGGCGGTATCTTTGGCAGCCTGGGAAAATGCTGGCAGACTGAAGAAAATAAATGCTGCTATTATAAATGACGATATACACTTTTTCATATTGGACATTATTTGCTAATGGCTCAAAATGCAAGTTAGCATAAATATATCATCTCCCTGAATGGAATTCGTCAGATATGCATCATACCGATTCTGCGGATCACATCCAGCATAGGTTGCTGGCTCACCTTGAACAAAACATTAGCAGGGTGGTCCATATCCACAATGATACCAATGATCACTGCAAATACTACTACAAGAATGATGTTGGGCAAAAGTGATCGGCCTCCTTTTAATCCGGAACCATATCCCATTCCTGCAAGCCCCATAAGTGCCATCACGTACATGAGTATTTTCAATGACCTGGGAATACGGTCACCCGTACTGTTATTGATACGACGCATGTTGATGTCAATAATCGTGGAAACAGATTGGATAAATGAAGAGGCGTCTGCATCCGGAACCTGCCTTATCGCCATGGCCTCCATGAGTAATGAATCTTGCATCCGCTCGGACAATAAGATACCTTCCCTTAATGCCTGGATATCTCTATCCTCCCTTGCACCTGTTGCGAGTTGATATCTCAATTTTGCATAGTCGGTAAGCATGCGACCGGTACGGCTTTTGAATGGCTCCGGAAGAAACTGTGAGTTTTGGTATGCCGCCAGCACAGCACTGGCTTCTGACATGACAATATCTTTCTTATGTTCAAGGCGGGTAAGCGACATCCCGAACAGAAATGCAAGCGTAAACCCCAGTACACCAAAAATAGCACCCATGATCTCACCATTGGAACTGTCAGATGCATCGGGGCTTTTTTTCTTGTGCCATAAACCCAGCTTGTATCCATAGTAGTTGCCTAGAAGCATAAGTATCGCAGAGCCAAAAAAGATCAGCCAACCCGGACTATTGTCTAACAAATTATCATCGAACATATCTTACTGGAATTAAATATTATAAAATCCACAGAGATCATTTCTGGATATCCCTCTTTTTCCATCCAAAATCAAACGCATACCTGAAGCCAAAAGCAAATGCATTCACATAGGAAGAAAACTCTTCATATTGAGTATTACTTACCCGGCCGATCATGTAAATACTGGTCTCGGGTGTGAAATAATAATTGGCACCAAGAATGAACTGGAACAAAACCGATTTGTCGGGATAAAGCGAAACGGACTCCCTTGCCTTTACCATATTAAACCCGCCCTGGATAGACAACTTCGAGGTTGGTGTATATCCTAATGATAGTTCATACCCGTAGGAAGGGATAGATACCGCATACCCTGTATCTTCAATGACGATATTATCGTCATTTACAGAAAATGTAAAGGCTCCATAGTATTTCCCTTTTTTGTAGTTGATCCCGGAAATGAAATTGGTAGTATTATCTCCGATTCCATTCACTACTTCTTTTATAGGATCAACTATTCCAGCATCATTGTATGCCGCACCGATCGTCAAACCCATCGGTATGTGGTATTGTGCGGAAATACCATAACTCTCAGTATTCTTAAACAACTGGGCCTGTCCGGCAATTTCAAAATTGCCTATCGTATTTCTATATTGCACTGCATTGTCTGCCCTGCCTGTACCCTTCCATCCCCCATCAGTTCCTCCCGTCCAAACGCCATTGGCTGCACCTCCAAACAATGAAAAATTATCAGTAAACCCGGCAATATCATAGTACACGCCCCATTGCTTACCAAAAGTCAGCGATCCGAGCTTTTCATTAGCAATGCCAAAATAAGCCAGCCTTGAATTGAATACTTCCTTACTCTTAAATGGATTGGCCAGAAACTCGACAGATGAATTGGCATCGTTATTAAAATTAGTTCCATTGATCAGGTGAAGTCCGAACTCGAGTTTTCCATTTACGGACCATCCATTTTTCAATCCCCGGTACAGATCCATACCCATTTGCGGATTGTTTTCCTGTAGCTGAACCCCCTTGTCAAATGCTGCCAGCTGCACCTGCAGTGAACCATAAAAATTTATGGAATCCAAAACATTCTGATCCTGCGAAAACAGCTTTGACACTGAAACAGATAACAACAAAACAAATAAATACTTTCTCATTGAATTAAATCTTATTGATTATTTAGCATCATCCACCATAACAACCTCATACACATCCTTACCATCCTGCTGGAAAGGCTGGTAATAGGTTTCTCCGATTTTGACATAGGTCACATCACCCATTTTCACTTCTACTCCTCCTTCCGGCAGGTTCTCCACTACCGTACCTGCAGTTGGAGGTACAACACTGTAACCTGATGGAGACTGCTCATAGTAAGCACCGCCATAGTAATAGTTATTGGTGGTTTCATTGACGACTACCGTTTGCGAATTAGGTGGCAAGGTGGTGATAGTTGCTCCCACAGGTGCCTGGACCACGGTATACCCACCATTACCAGCCATATAATAAACACCCTGGTCATAGTGG
The DNA here is from genome assembly GCA_024640385.1 of Sphingobacteriales bacterium. Classification (GTDB taxonomy): domain Bacteria; phylum Bacteroidota; class Bacteroidia; order Chitinophagales; family Chitinophagaceae; genus Pollutibacter. Next base: position 592 of record JAHEFC010000458.1, on the reverse strand, counting down.
TACTGTTGATTGTTTACACTTATAATAATTGCCGTTGCTGCAAGTGTGGCTACAAAGAATCCCCATGGATGCCATACAGGTCCCCAGTAAAACGGACGGTATGGGTGATAATGATAGGGGTGATAACTATAATACCTTCTTCCACCATAACTATACGGCGCCCGGTTATAAGACTGGTAGCTGTTTCGCCTTACAGTAGTATTGTGGCTGTTATTTACCTTGATATCCTTGCTGTTGTCAACGTTGATGTTTACATTAGTTTGGCTCTTATCAATGTTTACGCTATTATTTGACTTGTTACCGGAATTACTGTTAACTGTTGTTTTACCAGAGGATGAACCTGGTTTCGAAACCGAGCTTGATTTTGTTGCAGCAGCTGGTTTAGCGGATACCGAAGTTGGATTTGAAATTGTTGTTGGTTTTGCTGCAGGCTTTGCTGTCTGAGGTTTGGCAGCTTTCTTCTGCCCCATAACAACAGTAGCTGGCACTATAAAGACCAGGAACAACAGGAATAGATTCCTATATACCACAGTCTTAAATTGATTATTTTTTTTCATCGCTTAATTTTTTGATCTTAGTAATAACTTTTTAG
>JAHEFC010000152.1 GCA_024640385.1 Sphingobacteriales bacterium | reverse complement strand
AATGTTTTTGCAGGACTATTCCTGGTGCTGCCCATAGCCGTGATCATAATGATCTTGCTCAAAGTATACGGGATGTTGTTTGCACCGGTGCGTCAAATGGCATTAAAACTGGGTATTGAAAGGCCCTTTCTTGTCCAGCTACTACTGATATTCACCCTGGTGATGCTTTGTTTTATTGGTGGGCTGTTGATGCATGCAAGGTCTGTATCCAGGTTCAGGGACCGTTTGGAAGACGGCGTGCTACGGTTCGTTCCGGGCTATGAGTATGTGCGGATGAAGCTGGCTATGATGGTGGGCACCGAGGAATCAACCATGGACAGGGGTGTGTTGGTTCGTATCGACGATGGGTGGAGCCCGGCATTGATGATCGAGGAAGGTGAAGATGGTAAATGCACGGTGTTTGTACCCGATGTGCCTAAAAGCAATAGCGGGTCTATTTACATAGTGGAACCAGACCAGGTAAGACATCTGAACATAAAGTTCAAAAAGCTGGATATGGCCATCAGGAATTATGGAAAAGGGCTGGCTCAAATAGTCAGAGAGTCAGAGAGGTAGAGAGTCAGAACTCTATCTCTCTTCCTCTCTATCTCTCTGACTCTCTTAATTTATGGCTTGCCTGAGGTCTTCAATTAAGTCTTCCTGATCTTCAATGCCCACACTGAGACGGATCAGCGAATCGCTGAGCCCATTCTTTATCCTTTCCTCCCTTGGGATCGAAGCATGCGTCATGGAAGCGGGATGATTGATCAGGGATTCAACACCGCCCAGGCTTTCTGCCAGGGAAAATATCTTAGTGGAAGAAAGGACTTTTCTCGCTGTTTCAACGGAATCATCTTTCAATTCAAAACTGATCATTCCCCCGAAATCGCGCATCTGTTTTTTCGCTACATCATGCCCCTGGTGGTCTTCAAAACCCGGCCAGTACACTTTTCCCACTTTTGGATGGGATCTCAGAAAATGAGCTACTGCGCGGCCATTTTCGCAATGCCTCTGCATCCGTACATGCAGTGTTTTGATGCCCCTTAATACCAGGAAACAATCCATAGGGCCTGGCACTGCACCACAACTTTTCTGCAGGAAATACAATTTTTCCCTGAGGTCTTTATCGTTCATTACCAATGCGCCCTGGATCACATCGCTGTGCCCCCCAAGGTATTTGGTGACAGAATGCATTACGATGTCTGCTCCCAGGGTAAGTGGATTTTGCAGGTATGGCGATGCGAATGTATTGTCTACGCAGGTAATGATGTTATGCTGTTTGGCCAAACTGGTGATGGCTTCTATATCTGCAATGTTCATCAGCGGGTTGGTGGGTGTTTCCACCCAGATGAGTTTGGTGGCAGGCCTGATCTCGGCTTTGATATTCGCAACATCCTGCTGATTCACGTAGATGAATTTGATCCCGAATCTTTCGAAAACTTTTGAAAACAAACGATAGGTACCGCCATACATATCATTGCCACAGATCACTTCATCCCCGGGTGATAATAATTTGATCACTGCATCGGTTGCAGCAACGCCGGATGAAAATGCCAGTCCGTATCTGCCTTCTTCTATGATGGCAAGTGCTTCTTCAAGGGCCTGGCGGGTCGGGTTCTGCGACCTCGCATATTCAAAACCTTTATTCACTCCGGGAGCTTCCTGCACATAGGTGGAAGTCTGGTAGATAGGGGTCATGATGGCACCAGTAGAGGGATCCGGATGTGACCCGGCGTGTATGTATTTCGTATTCTGCTTCATGTTTATTAATTGGCTGATTGTCTAATGGCCTAATTAGCTAATTGGATAAAATTAGTCAATTAGTTAATTGGGCAATTAGCCAATCCACATCCCGGCAATAAGACTGCGGAAATCAAAATTACCTGATTCGTGGGCATCGGCAGGTACAACCGGTTTATCCAGAAGCCGTTTGTGGCAGATGTTCCTTTCAACCAGTTTTTTCCTGGCATCATGCAATAGTCCATGGAAATCAGGTTGCTGCATCCATTGCTTCTGTGGTGGTTCAAAACCGATCTTGCCTTTCTGCCAGCAAATTTCAGACGGCAGCTTTTTGTCCATTGTTTTTCGCAGGATCCATTTGGTATAACCATCCCTCATCCTGTAAGAAGAAGGGAGGGAAAAAACATACTGAACCAGTTCGTATGAGAGGAAGGGCAGCCTGATCTCCCGGCCATGGGCCATTGAGTTCCTGTCCGCAAATCTTAAAAGCTCCTCCAGGCCCATCACCATGATATCATGATATTGAATATCACTAAGCTTTTCAACCGTGGGCTTGTAAACAGAACGGCTGTCAGAAGCCTGTTCCGCAAACTCATTGCTGATATACCTGTTCGATCTCTGTTGCCGTATCGCTTTTTTTTCAAGCTGGTTTGCGGCTACTGCCGGGAACATGGCTGCCAGCCGGTTCTTCAAGCCCCATTCTGAAAGAAATCCATTGTCGCGGAATTTTTGTGACAGGGCATCTGCTTTTTTCCATCCTTCCGATTGGATAAGTTCCTGTAAATACCAATGGGTGTATTTTGAATATCCCGCCAGCATTTCATCAGCTCCCTGCCCATCCAGCAGAACCTTTACTCCCTGTTCTTTCGCTTTTGCATACACCATGTATTGAGCAAATACAGAAGCCGATCCAAATGGCTCTTCCTGTGCGATGATCACCGCCTGCAGTTGTTGTGCAAATGCATCAGCATCGGGTGTTACGGTATGCAACTTCAGGTGGAACGCATCAGCCATGGAACGGATCCTTGTGGATTCATCTTTTTCAAATCCCGGGAATACGGCTGAAAACGCTTTGTGGGTGTATTGTTCTTCTGCAACATCTGCAGCAACAGAAATGATAGCAGAACTGTCGAGTCCGCCACTTAAACTTGTTCCCAGCGGTACATCCGATCTCATCCTCCTGCTTACTGAACTGCCGAGCAAATGGTAAAACCCCGCCAGAGCATCGTTTTCATTTGTTTCTATTAAAGTTTCTTTATCAAGGTCCCAATACCTGGAGATCGTGGGTGGTCCTTTTAATGGCTCATACAATAGAAAATGTGAGGGCGGCAGTTGGTAAATATCCTGGAAGAAAGTCTTCCCCGGCTGGTCTGGACGCTTGGTGAATCCCAGGGTGAGGTAATTGTACAGCATCACCGGATCTGCCGACTTTTCAATTCCTGCTGCGAATAATGCTTTCATTTCGGAAGCAAAATGAAAGCTTTTTTTTGCTTCATTGAATTGATAATAGAATGGTTTTTCGCCGAACCGGTCGCGTGCGCAAAACAGGCTCAAATTTTTTTCATCCCATATTGCCAGTGAGAACATGCCGTCGAAATGCCCGATACAATCCGTGCCAAAAGCATCAAATGCTGCAGCAACTACTTCTGTATCTCCTGTTGATTGAAAATGGTATCCTCTTGAACTCAACGCATCCCTGATCTCCCTGTAATTGTAGATCTCGCCGTTGAAGATGAGGATATATCTTTCGAGATATCTCAATGGCTGCGCTGCTGCATCGCTGAGATCGAGGATGGAAAGCCGGTTATGGGCAAAGCCTACATGAATGCCTTCCTGTTTCTGAGTATAATATCCCTTCCCATCAGGGCCCCGATGTTGCAGGGACTGATTCATTTGCTCAAGAATGGCCGGAAGTACTTGATCAGGATCAGGAGAAATGATTCCGGCTATGGAGCACATGTTTCAAAGTAAAAAGTAAAAAGTCAAAAGCTTATCGGCAGGGCGGTTCGTATATTGTCCCAGTGGATATAAAGATTAGCTCCCCCCGTCCTCGGTTCAAAATACATTGAAAATGCTTCTGCCGGGTCAACATTCTTCTCTGGCTTTATGTCGATCCGGGCCACATCCTTTTTTTGGTCGTATTTGAATGCACCCCAGGTATCGGTATCGCGGTTGACTATGAGGGTCCAATTATCCGGCTGAGGTATAGCGTACAGGGTATATCGACCTTTTTTGACCCTGGTTTTGCCAATGGTTACATCGCGGAAAAATTCAATCTCTGTGGCTTCATTGGCTCCAACCCGCCAGATCTGTCCATATTCAACCAGTCCGCCAAATACATCCCGGCCGTTTTTCTGCGGACGACTATAGATCACCCGCATGATCGGGGGGTCCTTGGCTTTGTCCTGGATCTTTAGAATAGGATAGTTGACAGGATAATAACTCATATCCATACCAGATTTATCAATGGGCGGGATATTCTTATTCTGGGCTACGGCAGAGTACAGAATGCCTGAGACAAATAAAAAAATTAGGGAAAGGCCTTTCATTTGGTGATTTTGGACAAAAATAGGCTGACGAAGGTTTTTTTAAAAATAACTTTAGTCATGTCTGGCTGCCCGCAGCCTTTTTAAATTTGTAAAAAATTCCTCAATGAAAGCGGATATAAGATATTCCACCCCTGCAGAAGCCTTATCGGTGATCAAATCTGGCGACAGGGTTTTTGTGCAGGGTAGTGCCCAAACGCCTGTTCACCTGTTAAATGAACTGGCCAAGGAGAAAGACCGTCTCAAACGCGTAGAGATCGTATCCATAACTGTTTATGGAGATCTGGAGATCGTTAAGCCCGGTTATGAAGACTCATTTCATTTCAACTCCATGTTCGTATCAGCTTCTATTCGCGCGGCGGTGAACGAAGGCCGGGCTGACTATATTCCTGTATTTCTGAGTGATATTCCCGACTTTTTCAAGCGTGGTATTCTTCCCCTGGATGTAGCGATTGTGCATGTATCAGTGCCCGACAAGCATGGATATTGCTCGCTTGGTGTATCAGTTGATGTGGCACGCAGTGCTGTGAATACGGCTAAGGTGGTGATCGCACAGGTAAATCCGAATGTGCCCAGAACACATGGCGATGGTCTTATGCACGCCTCCCGGTTCAAGTCACTGGTTTACTGCGAAGATCCATTGCAGGAAGCGAGTTTCGGGGAGAAGGTAGGGGATGCCGAAAGGCAGATTGGACTGAATGTGGCCAGTCTCATAGAAGACCGGAGTACATTACAGATGGGCATTGGTGCAATCCCTGATGCCGTTTTGAGATCTCTGAGCAATCATAAAGATCTCGGCGTACACACTGAGATGTGTTCAGATGGCATCATTGATCTTTTTGAGAAAGATGTGATCAATAACAAGTATAAACGCATACACCCCAATAAAGCCGTGACTGGTTTTGCATTGGGTTCAAAACGGTTATATGATTATGTGGATGATAACCCCGCTTTTGCATTCCTGGATATCGATTATGTGAACGATCCGCACGTGATCCGCCGCAACCCAAGGGTATGTGCGATCAACAGTGCTGTTGAAGTTGATCTTACCGGGCAGGTCTGTGCCGACTCCATTGGTATGTACCAGTTTTCGGGAGTTGGGGGACAAATGGATTTTATGCGGGGTGCCGCACTTTCAGACGACGGGAAACCGATCATTGCCTTAAATTCCAGGACCAACAAGGGAATTGCACGTATTGTTCCGGCCTTGAAGGAAGGTGCAGGGGTGGTGACCACAAGAGCGCATGCCCACTATATTGTGACTGAATTCGGCATTGCCTATTTATACGGTAAGAACCTGAGGCAGAGGGCTAAGTCATTGATCGATATCGCACATCCTGACGATCGCGAGATGCTGGAAAGGGCCTGCCATGAAAGGTTTAAGCATTTTCCCTGCCTATGATCTCCTGGTAGGCCGAAAACGCCATTTCCCTGAGTTCGGGAAAGAATTCGTTGTAGCCAGCTCTTAGGGTTTCATAATTTTCTTCGAAAAGTGCGAAAGCTGTAGACGTTTCACCCAGGTATTTTGCCCTTCGGGAAAGTCCTCCCAGGCTATTCCATACGCCTTCCATTGTTCTGTAATGATAGAGCCAGTCCTGGCTTTTCATATAAGGGAACATACGCGCAAAGCGTTCGGGGAAATGATCCTGGTATTCATCCAGTTTTTCATAGGTTTCCGCAGTAAACTGTTTCAGGGCATCTTCACTGAAAATATTCTCGTCGCTGGCCAGGAAATGATCAAATAATACGTCCATGATGGGAGAACTGTATAATCCGTAGTGAGGCCTGAATATCAGTTTAAGTTCTTTATTGGCAAGATGATCGTCTGTATAGGTGTCTATTTTCCTGTGCAACAGGATGCCCTTCTGTATTTGTTCCGGCAGGTCGAATTTCTTTTTTCCCTTTACAAAGTCACTGATCATGTTGCCGGCCAGTATGCCGGCATCATTGAAGGAAAGAAACGCGTGAGCCAGGTAGTTCATGAATTTTTGTTATCAATTGATGCCATTCATCCTGCGTGAATGATGAACGGTTTCGTACATGCATTTTAAACAATTTTTAGTAAATGATTGAAACCCTTGCTGTGGTTGGGTTTAAGCCCGCCAAAGGCTGATGGTCCATTTGTGGGAGTTTACCATTCATAATTCGTCCGATCCATATAACAACGATTCATCCCGAATTGGGTTGCCATAGGTTGAGCGCTGCTATAGATTTGGTTTGCAAACATTTCATCACTTCAAAACAGATCGTTATGAGAAAGTTCATCACAGCAATGGCATTGTTCACATCGGTAGTTAGTATAAGTTTTGCAGGCCCCCGGCCGGAAGACGTTACAGTAAGCAAGTTCATCCAGGCACAATTGAAAGAGGCTTTCCCTGACGCTGAGCACGTGACCTGGGATAGGATGGGTGAGTATTACCTGGCCAGGTTCACCAATAGCATGGGAACCATCACGGCCTACCTGGATGATGATGGGGCCATCTACAAAATAGCCAGGTATATTGACGCAAACAGCCTGCCACTTTCGGTGCAACGGTCTTTGAGCCACAAATATGATCTGAAGGATAAGGAAGAAACGGTGCTGGAAGTCACCCGGAGCGATAATCAGACCTACTACCTGGTCAGTTTTGAACACCAGAACAGGAAATATATCATAGAATCGGATCTTACGGGCAACTTGAAATTGGTTAAGAAGAGCAAGGTGTAGGTTGGATAGGGATTGGCTGATTGGCTAATTGACTGATTGGCCGATTTTCAGGAGCCGTACAGAGGATCTGTATCAATTGGCAAAACAGCTAACTGGCCAATCAGTCAATCCCTTATTTTTGTGGTCCTAAAATTCAGGACATGACTAAAGGACCGGTTTCGCAGTTCATTTTGCACCATTACAGGCATTTTAACGCGGCAACAGTGGTGGATGCTGCCAGGGGTTACGAAACACACCTCATGGAAGGAGGTAAGATGATGATCACCCTGGCGGGTGCAATGAGTACCGCAGAGCTCGGTGTTTCACTGGCTGAAATGATCCGAAATAATAAAGTGGATATCATTTCCTGCACAGGTGCCAACCTGGAGGAGGATATCATGAACCTGGTGGCCCATACACATTACAAGCGGGTGCCAAACTGGCGTGATCTTACACCACAGGAAGAATGGGAACTGCTGGAAAAAGGCCTTAACCGCGTAACCGACACCTGCATCCCTGAAGAAGAAGCTTTCAGGAAAATACAGCATCATATTGTCAAGATCTGGAAAGATGCCGAAGCCAGCGGCGAGCGATATTTCCCGCACGAATACATGTACAAGCTGCTGAACAGCGGTGTGATGAAGGCTGATCACGAGATCGACCCTAAGAACAGCTGGATGATCGCGGCTGCAGAAAAGAATATTCCCATTGTTGTGCCGGGTTGGGAAGACAGTACCATGGGCAATATCTTCGCGTCTTATGTGATCAAAGGAGAAATGAAAGCCACTACCATGAAAAGTGGTATTGAATACATGGTTGAACTCAGCAAATGGTACAGGGAAAACAGCGCCGGGAAAGGCGTTGGATTTTTCCAGATAGGCGGCGGTATTGCAGGCGATTTTCCCATTTGTGTTGTGCCGATGATGTACCAGGATCTTGAATGGCATGATGTTCCTTTCTGGAGCTATTTTTGCCAGATCAGTGATTCAACCACTTCTTACGGATCCTATTCAGGGGCGGTTCCCAACGAAAAGATCACCTGGGGTAAACTGGATATCCACACACCCAAATATATCATTGAGAGCGACGCAACAATTGTTGCGCCGTTGATCTTTGCTTATTTGCTTGGTTGGTGATGAAGGCATTTCTATTGGGAATCACTCATAATAGTAATAGGTCATTCTGTATTGTTGACCCCAATAAATGAATGTTCTCTCGATTAATCGCCCGATGTTATCATACTGGTTATTGTATAAAACCGGCGGGATACCAACAGAAATTTTAGAAATCAAATTCCATTTACAGAAAGATTGATCCCGAATCATCGTTTCGTCTAAACCAAGGTAAACGTTTTCAATAAATAATGGGTTAGCAGTCCGTTCATATGTGTATGTTGCATTAAGATCTGACCCCATTGTATTTGTACTGCTAATTATAAAGTCGTCTTCGTCATAAATGAATGTCTCAAAGCCATAGCCATTTAATCTACCTTTTTTATCAAAGCTTTGTTTCCACGGAAGAATATCTGGGTGGTTTTCCGGCGTATATGGCCAGAGGTACATATTATAGCTAATGATCTTATTTCCCCGATATACGATGTCTTTTTTTACCATAGATGTTATTTCATTATAGCTTGTTAAAACCAGGTTTATGGAGTCAAGTTTTGATCCTTTATAATAATATTGAAAATAGTAGCCATAGGAAGATTCGCCATTTGGGGTCTGATCTGTACGTTTATAGCTGATCCTGTCTAGCTCACCATTTTTTGTGTAGTTAAAGGAATAGTCCTCAACTCTGTTTTCGTATGGAGCCGGAGGATAAAGCTTGATGTTTTTCAGTTTAAATTCGTTCTTGTTGAAACTGGCTTTAATATTTTGGGGGCTTATTTTTGTTTGATTTGTTGCCAGAATTGGATCCTGCTTAGTGCAAGCTGACAATACGAAAATGCAAAAGCAGACTAACGGGTTTAATAGGTGTTTCATAATTGTTAGTATGTAGAGAGTAATATAGAAAGTGCTTGAATATAAAACAA